>QMUB01000013.1 GCA_003663695.1 Thermococci archaeon
AAAGAGCATGTAGAGCTAATTCTACATACTGGAGATTTAACCTCTCCCGATTTAAAGAGAGTTTTTGAAGAACTGGCACCCACTTTTGTAGTTAGAGGAAATTTAGATAGAGCATTTTTTCCTGAGGAGAAAATTCTCGAATTAGAAGGTCTTAAAGTAGGAATTATCCATGGGCATCAGTTCCTCTCTTTGGACTCTCAAACTCTAAAGTATAAAGCTCTCGAAATGGGGATTGATTTGCTCATATTCGGACACACACATCGGTTTTATTATGAGGAGATTGAGTTCAATAATCAGAGAATAATCCTCCTTAATCCGGGATCACCAACGGTGCCAAGGCGGAGTGATCCAACCTTTTTAATAGGAGAAATCCATGGAAAGAAGTTCAAATTTAAAATCTTTAAGCCCTGGGAAACCCAGTGGAAATATCCATAGATAATAGAGAAAAGAAAGAAAGGATTTAGTGAAATCACTGCTTGATGGCAAGCTTAATGTCCTCGGCCTTGACTGTCTTCCTGCCTGCGTGGTGGGCAAGCTCGACAGCCTTCTTAGCGATTTCCATAGCCTTGTCCTCAAGGTGCTCGGCTAAAACTTTGGCGGCCTCCTCACTAACCCTTGGAGCACCGGCCTTTCTAATCAATCTATCAACTGGGGCAATTGGCAACTCAGCCATAGCACATACCTCCTAACATTTGTTAAATGGGTTTTTGCACTCTAATTTATGAACAAAGGTATATATAAACCTTTCGGAAATGGAGGCTTTTCAGCTAAATATTGCGCTTCTATCCCTGTGATAGTCGAGAGTTTTTGTAAAGTAATGTTGCCAACGGAATGATGGACATTTTTAGGCATGGCAACTTATATTTATTGGGGCTCTGTTCGGGCATATTTTCAAAAAATACTCTCTTAAACTGGCATTTCAAAGAGGATTTTTGCACATCTTTGACCAAAAATACTTATATATGAGGGAAAGCACATGATATATACTGCGGAAAAAGGAGGAATGGAAATGAGCGAAGAGAAAATTGAGTGGTATATGGATTTTGTGGATCTGGATTACAAACCGGGCAGGGATGACCTCGTGGTTGAGTTCTACTTTGAGCCCTATAAAGTATCCCCTGAAGAGGCTGCAGGGAGAATTGCGAGTGAGAGCAGCATAGGAACGTGGACTACTCTGTGGAAAATGCCCGAAATGGCAAAAAGGAGCATGGCAAGAGTTTTTCATCTGGAGCCATCGGGAGAGGGTTATTACACGAAGATAGCGTATCCCCTAACGCTTTTTGAAGAAGGAAGCTTTGTTCAGTTTATGAGCGCTATAGCAGGCAACATTTTCGGAATGAAAGCAATTAAGACTCTCCGTTTCTTGGATTTTCATCCACCATACGAGTATTTGAGACACTTCAAAGGTCCCCAGTACGGTCTGAGAGGGATAAGGAGCTTCATGGGAATTAAGGAGAGACCTCTGACAGCAACGGTTCCAAAGCCAAAGATGGGTTGGAACGTTGATGAATATGCCGAAATTGCCTATGAGCTCTGGAGCGGAGGTATAGATCTCCTCAAAGATGATGAGAATTTTACGAGTTTCCCGTTTAACCGCTTTGAAGAACGTGTTAGAAAGCTTTACAGGGTTAAGGAAAGAGTAGAAAGGGAAACGGGCGAGAAGAAGGAGTATTTGATAAACATCACGGGCCCAGTTCATAAGATGATTGAAAGGGCAGAGCTCGTTGCCGACTATGGAGGAAAATTCATAATGATAGATATAGTGGTCAGCGGATGGGCGGCTCTTCAAACTATGAGAGAAGTTGCCGAAGACCTTGAACTGGCCATACATGCACACAGGGCGATGCATGCTGCATTCACCAAAAATCCGAAACATGGAATAACAATGTATGCCTTGGCTAAAGGTGCTCGTTTGATAGGTGTTGACGAGATACACACGGGAACTGCAGTGGGGAAGATGGAAGGGAAGTATGAGGAAGTCAGGAAGATAAATGGCTTCCTTTTGAGCCCGTGGGAGCATATCAAGCCCATCTTTCCCGTTGCCAGTGGAGGACTTCATCCGGGACTCATGGAGGAATTGATAAGGCTGTTTGGAAAGGATCTGGTCATACAAGCGGGTGGCGGCGTGATGGGTCATCCGGATGGCCCGAAGGCAGGAGCAAAAGCTTTAAGGGATTCAATAGACGCTGTGATCGAGGGGAAGAGTCTGGAAGAGAAAGCCAAAGAGAGCCCGGAGCTTAAAAAGGCTCTGGATAAATGGGGCTACCTAAAGCCCATTTGACCCTTTAATTTATCTGGAGGATCTAAAATGCCTGTGGCCGAGATTTGTATGTTCCCCTTGGGTACGGATGGCACGAGTGTGGGAGAGTATCTGGAACCTGTTATCAAAGAGATTGAAAAGAGCGGCTTGAAATACATGGTCTGCCCGATGGGCACCGTTGTGGAAGGAAATCTCGATGAGATCTTAGGGCTTGTTAAGAAATGCCACGAGGCTATCTTTAGAGCGGGAGCAAAAAGGGTTGTTATAAGCCTCAAAATCGATGATAGGATTGATAAAGCCCTGACGATAGAGAGCAAGCTGGGGAAGTGAATGGAGTACTTCGACAGGATTGCCGACCGTTACGATTCATGGTATCGGACGAAAACTGGAAGCTACGTAGATAGAACTGAGAAGCGTTTGATCTTCTCAATGATGCGGACTAAAAGAGGGAAAGCCCTCGATCTAGGTTGTGGAACCGGCAACTATACTGTGGAGCTTTATAAAAGAGGGTTTGATGTTGTTGGAGTTGATTTAAGCGAGAAGATGCTTGAGGTTGCCAGAAAGAAGCTTCCGGATGTAAACTTCGTAAGGGCAAGTGCGTACGATCTTCCCTTCGGTGATGAAAGCTTTGATCTGGTTTTAAGCGTTACGATGTTTGAATTTTTAGAGGAACCTGAAAAGGCTATCAGGGAAATCCATCGTGTTTTAAAACCTGGTGGGGAGGTAATCATAGGCACGATGAATGGGAGAAGCTCGTGGTTCTTCTTCAAACGCTTGAAGAGCCTCTTTGTAGAGACAGCCTACAGATATGCCCGTTTTTACACTCCGGGGGAGCTTGAAGAGCTTCTGATAAATCAGGGATTCCAAGATGTCGAGAGCAGGGGTATTATATTCTTTCCATCATTCTGGCCTTTCCTGGGCATTGCTGAAAGAATGGATCAAAAATTCAGTGAAAGTCTAAAGTCAATTGGAGCATTTATAGCGGTTAGGGGGATTAAAAAATGATTTTAATAAGCCGTGAGAGAGCCTTCGAGAGGGCAAGGTGTCTGAAGGAGATGAACGAGAGGATTTATGGCGTGGAGTTTGAAATGACCATGCAGTATCTGAGCTTGGATATTTTGGTTCCCACCCAATGGGAACTCAATGAGGTAAAGCTCCTCGTGGTTCTGCAGGAGATAAAGCACGGCTATGATGCCCCTCCTATAATCCTGGAATATCGGGGAAAATATTATATTCTGGACGGCCATCATCGCGCTTATGCTCTGTGGAAGCTGGGTTTCTCTCAAGCAGAGTGCATAATACTTAGACCAAAGGGAGACGTGGAGATGAAAATTGAGGAAAGTGTAGAAAAAATGAAATTAAAAAGTCTGGATGACATAAAGATTGTCAGAGGCTAACCCTGTGTGTAGATTACGTATTCCTTGTCTGCGATAAAGACGGGTTCCACTCTTACTCCTCTGATCGTTAGTTTGTCGCCGTACTTCTTCTTGAGCTCCTCAATATAGGGATTGATTATGTTGGGGAACTCTGCATTCCCCTTAAATGTAATCTCCTTATTTGTGGTCTTCAGGTTATCTGCAATCTTCTCGTAATGTATTATATCCATGTGGGGTTCGAAAACGGCATTTTCATCCTCGTTGCTTGTACCCTGCGTCCTTACGAGGTAAATTACCGTCGCCCTTAAGTAGAGGCTTACATCCCCATAATCCTTCCTGAACTTGGCTTTGAGCTCGAGTTCTCCTTTCTGACCGTCATTTAGCACTCTGGTTGGATTTATAATTTTACCATCGAGCTTTGGTGCCTCCGTAAGCGCTCCAACGGGACCCTTTTGAATCAAAACGAGCTCGTATCTCGTTGCATTTGGTACTTTTATGTCAACTTCAAGGGGTTCCTCATTTAGATGGTCAATGTCCACATTTTGCGCTATAATTTCATCGCCGATCAAGTTCCCATCTTTGTAAGCCCTGAGCCTGATCATGGCATCTTTAACATCCCTTCCAAAGGCGGATATATAGAGTCTGGCTTTGTACTCTCCGGGGCCGAGTTTTGAAATAGGCTTCCAGGTTTTATTTTCATAGATCTCCATTCTGTAGAGGGCGAATGGGTGGAATTCATAGGTATTTAAATCACCCGTGCTGTGGACCAGTTTAAAGTTTGGAAGGCGTGAGCCACCAAAGAATGCGAGATCAACAAAGTTGCTGCCTGAAATTTTGTAGTATGCTATGAAGGCAAAGCTCGGGAATATGTACGCCACGTACGGGAATGTCCCGGCTCCTTTAATAACCTCTCCAGTATTAACAAAAATTGATTGGATGGGTTCTCCCTGAGAGAGCCCGCTCTGTGTTGGTATGGTGACGATAACCTTCTTTTGTCCTCCCTTTGTTGTAATCTCGAGCTTTGTGTTCTGATTTAGCATGTAAAGGTTATCGGCTACCTTTTGGAACGGCAGAAACATTGAGATATGACTTCTCTCGTTTCTGCTTATCGCTCCTCCCAGATAGCTTATGGCATTGAACTTGTATATGTCCTGATTCCAGATGATCATGTAGTTGAGCTGCCAGCTCTCGAAGTCGACTTCACTCTTATTCCCCGAATTGGCGAGGAACTGGGCTATTATATGATCTCTATCCCTGGCGTGACCTCCATCCGCACTCGCCCTCCTGTTGCTCAGAAGGGAGCTCTCTATCCAGTATCCATAATCCCACCATGAGGTTGCAGTATCAAGCTCGTTTGTATTGTTCTTGAGCCATAGAAGGGTCTCCTCCCAGCTCTTGCTCACGGACCCGCCCATCCTCTTTGCCTGGTTGTTCATATTAACGGCACCGACTATGGGAATCGGCACGAGTAGGAGTATGAGGAGGACTGCAAACATTGCCTTCGTTGATGGCTTCTCCTCCATCCTGAGTATGTATTCGAATATTTCACCGATTAAATAGGCAAAGGCCAGTATGGTGGCAGCTGAAGCAAGGAACAGGAACCTCACCGCAGTCCCCATTAAATAAACGGACATTCCGTAGAAGGTGAGGAGGAACAGGAGCTTTGAATTTACCCTGTTCTCCCTTAGGAGGTCGTAGAAGAATTTAAATGTTGCCAAGCCAATTCCTGCAAGTGAAAGGAAGAAAATCAGTCCATCGCTTCCTTTAACGCCATAATAGAGCTTTATGTCATTCATCGTTGTTTTTGCAAGCTCCTGCACCGTTTCATAAACCTGGGTGGATTGATAGGCACCGCTCATCAAACTCCAGATCTTTGGACCCACATAGAGACGCGCTCCCACCACACCTATTGCAGCAATTGCTATGACGACGGCGAGTCTGTGGAGCCTATCCTCGTAGTTGAGCCTGAACCTTTCGCCGTAGAGCATCACGAGGGTTAGAGCGAATAATCCCATAAATGCTTCAAAGGCGAATCTTATATGCCCTGAAACCCTTACGATTCCGCTTGGCGTCAATGCGTATCCCACGATCAAAATCAATGCATAGGCGGGATAGAAATCCCTGACAAATGCTTTGAGTTCCTCAATCTTTCCAAACACAAATAGCGCAATGGCATTTAATGCTCCAAATCCAAGGAGGACCATCAGACCAAAGGGAGAACCATTCCAGGCTGATAGGCTTAGAACTCCAAATCCAACGAAGAACGCACCGTACATGTATTTTAAGACCTTCTTCTGCTCTTCAAAGTAGTAGAACATTGAAGCCGCTGCAAAGAGGAAGAGCATCATGAAGAGCCCGTCTCCCCTGTTATTCCCGGAAAATGTTCTCACAAAGCTTGCCGTTAGGAACATCATTATTAAAGCACTCCAGAGCCCTGTCCATTCACTGTGGAGCTTTTTACCTAAAAAGTATACTCCGAGAATGCTGAAGAAGCCTACCAGTGGTGGGAACATCTTGAAGGCTTTGAAGGCACTCACCCCGAATATTGAGAGTATCTTATACGCTACTGCCGGCAAGATGTAAAGACCTCGCGGTTCACCCACGAGAGAGCCAAAGGGAGCGTCTGAGAAGAGATAGTATTTTGGAATCCACTCTCTTAGGGTCAGCTTGTAGAGTTCAAAATGATAGAAAGTGTCGGGATCTATGAAGTATTTGTAGGATGAAGGCTGCATCCTTATATGGTACCCGATGTATGCGGTTATCAGCACCACGATGGGAAAAACGAACTTCAGAATTTTTTCATATTCAAACCCCTCTTTCTTCTCCTTTTTCTCCTTCTTTTTCTTTTCTTTCATTTTCGTTTTTACCATATATACCACCTCATTCAACGGTAACGGACTTTGCGAGGTTTCTCGGTTTATCGGGGTCATTGCCCCTCAGCACAGCTAAGTGATATGCCAGTATCTGAAGGGGAACCACATAAACTATTGGGCTCAGCAGCTCATCAACTTCCGGCATTTCCAGGAAGATATCGCTAACGGATCTCAGGGATTCACTATTTCCGAGGCTTATTATCAAACCCCGCCTGGCGTTTACTTCTTTGATATTGGATATCATCTTCTCTAAAAGCTTTCCGCTTGGAGCAATGGCGACAACGGGAACTCCATCTTCAATGAGGGCGAGGGGGCCATGCTTTAGTTCTCCTGCGGATAGCCCCTCTGCATGTATATAGCTTATCTCTTTGAGCTTCAGAGCACCTTCAAAAGCCGTTGGAACACTCACTCCCCTTCCTATGTAGAAGAAGTCTCTTTTATCTTTGAGAACTTCGGCAAGGTCTTTAAGCGAACTTTCGTGTTTTAGAACTTCCTCTATGAGATCAGGAACCCTTTGGAGCTCCTTATTGAGTTTGGTTAGATACGCACTTTCTCCGCTCTTTAGTTGCTTCCCCAAAGCTATGGCGAGCATTGCCAGAACCGTGAGCTGTGTGGTGTACGTTTTGGTTGCGGCAACCCCTATCTCGGGGCCGGCATGGGTGTAGATCACCAAATCGCTCAGCCGGGTTGCCATGCTCCCAACGACGTTAACTATGCTGAGGACTTTGGCGCCCTTTTCCTTGGCGAGCTTTATTGCCGCCAGAGTATCTGCGGTTTCCCCGCTCTGGGTTATTGCAATTATCAGCGTTCTCTCGTCAATCAGATTCCCTGCCTCATACCTAAACTCGCTTGCTTCCTCAACAATGGGAACCTTTCCGGCCAGCCTCTGGAGAAGGTATTTTCCATAGAGTGCTGCGTGGTAGGAGGTTCCCATGGCAACTATGAATATTTTATCGTAGGCGGCAATTTCCCGGGCGATCTGATCTATATTTCCGGCATTCCCATATATCGCATCCCTTACAGCCTGAGGCTGTTCATAGATTTCCTTGAGCATGAAATGGGGATATCCTTGTTTTTCCGCCATTTCGAGAGTCCATTCAATCTCCTTAATTTCCTTCTTTTTCTCCTTTCCTGTTTTGATATCCTTAACCGTAAAAGAATCCCTGCTCAAAATGGCGTATTCCCCATCATCAAGAAATACAACTTTATTCGTATAGGCGAGAAAAGCGGGAACATCTGAGGCAGCAAACATCTCTCCATCTCCAACACCAAGCACGAGGGGGCTTTCATTTCTCACGAAATATAAATGCTCCTTATCCTTCGAGTAGATTATAGCCAGGGCAAAGGATCCTTTTAGTTTTAACAGGGCTTTTCTGAGGGCCTCTTCAAAGCTCCTGTTCTTCTTAAGTTCCTCCTCTATCAGATGGGCTATAACCTCAGTATCCGTTTCGCTCTTAAATTCGTGCCCCTTTTCAAGGAGCTCTTCCTTGAGCTCGAGATAATTTTCGATGATACCATTGTGGACGAGGGCTATTTCCCCTGAACAGTCCGTGTGGGGGTGTGCATTGGCATCATTGGGTTCGCCGTGTGTTGCCCACCTCGTCTGGGCTATTCCGCTTTTTCCCTCAATCTCTGTGAACTTAAGCTTCTCGTTGAGCTCATCTATCCTTCCCGCAGCCTTTCTGATTTCGATTTCATCTTTTTTATTCACCGCGACACCTACGGAATCGTAGCCCCTGTATTCAAGCCTCCGCAACCCCTCGATTAGGACTTCACTTGCTTTCCTTTCCCCTATGTACCCTATTATTCCGCACATCCAGCATCCCCTCTTATTATCCCAATAAGTAAAGATGAATCATCCGTTAAAAGGGTTTCTGCAAAACTGTCTAACTTTATGCTTTCCAACGCCTTCCAATGTTTGCTTTTGCTCTTTTATAGTTTAGCATGCTTTCAGGGGATTGCTGGGGTTCGATTGGATGTTATAAGGACAACGGAAGTGGCTCCATCAATAATGTATTAACGTGCAGATTAGGGCATCAAAAAGTCTAAACCCCCCTCACAAACGAAATCCCTTCTCCGTTCGATTGAATAAAAAAGTCTATATACCTTTATCCTCCACAGAATATTGGTGGAATCATGGACAAAACCCTCGATGAGTTCTTAAATAACGGGGCGCCTAGGAGCAGAGAGGATGGAGCTAGGGTAAAGAGGAAAAAGCTCAGGGATACGAATCTGGATTCATTCTTACCCGAGGAGCATGTTAACTTTTTTAAATCCCTCCGTATAGGTTCCAAGAAGATCAGGAGAGCCAGAATTCTTGAGGAATGATGTTTAGTTCCAAACCAAGTGTTGTCCGTGTACGAACGTTCAACAAAGCCCTAAAGGTTGTTAGCTTTATAAACCCTCTTGAAAAGTTAACTAGGGGATTAACAATGATGTTCATCATTCGCAGAGGAAGAAAAAAGAGTGAACTTGAAGCTTTTTTCATTGAGAATGAACCCGAAAAAGTTTCTCAGATGGAGAATTTAAAGGCTGATAGGATCTACAGACTTATCATGAGGGAAGGAAGACTCTTTAAGGTTCTGGAGGGAAGCGAGTACCGGAACCCAAAGGAAATTGAAAAGCTTCTAAGAACTTCGCGGATAATTTTGATTGGCTGTGAAGAATATGAGGAATACTTCAGAAGACGCCTTCAAAAGAAGAGGATAGAAAAGGCTGAATTATGCCGTTTCTGCCTGATGAATGGAAGGATAACCGTTTTAACCGAGGGGAACCGCATAAAGCACCATAACGAATATATATGCGAGCGCTGTGCAGAGGAGGAATTAAAATATGAACTTAAGTTTAGATTTAAGAGCATTGCAATGTTTGATCAAGCTAAGAGGCTTCTCAGGAGATTTAAAGATCTGGATAAAGTTTTGATGACATTTGATCCTCGCTTTAATCCTGTCCAGCACCCTGAAATAACGAGATGGGATGAGCTTAAACCCAAGCATATTAGAGTTAAGAGGCTCACGCTGGATGATATTGAAATCCCCGGAGAAATGAAAGAGGTTTTAAAGAGTGAGGGAGTTAGTGAACTTCTCCCAGTTCAGAGTTTGGCAATTCAAAACGGGCTTTTGGATGGGGAGAATCTTTTAATAGTGTCGGCTACGGCGAGCGGCAAAACTCTGATAGGAGAGCTTGCTGGAATCCCGAGAGCCATGAAAGGACAAAAAATGCTTTTCTTGGTCCCTCTCGTGGCGCTTGCAAATCAGAAGTACGAAGACTTCAAAAGGAGATACTCAAGACTGGGCTTAAAAGTTGCGATTAGGGTGGGAATGAGCCGTATTAGGACAAAGGATGAACTTGTAGTTGTGGATACCGGGATAAATGCGGATATAATTGTGGGAACCTATGAGGGTGTAGATTTTCTCCTCAGGGCGGGCAGACGCATTGGAGATGTGGGAACCATAATCATAGATGAGGTTCACACGCTGGATGATGAGGAGCGAGGGGCACGTTTGGATGGATTGATAGCTCGCCTGAGGAAGCTCTATCCCAATGCCCAGTTTCTTGGATTGAGTGCTACCATAGGAAATGCCAGAAATCTCGGCGAAGAGCTTGGTTTAAAGGTGGTCATATACGATGAGAGGCCTGTTGCTCTTGAGAGGCACATAATTCTCGCAAAGAGTGAGGGAGAGAAGTGGAATTATATTGCCCAGCTAGTGAGGGCTGAAGCAGTAAGAAAGTCCCTTCAAGGATTCAAGGGGCAGAGCATTGTTTTCACATTTTCAAGAAAGAGGTGTCATGAGCTCTCGGCATATCTTAGTAGCAAGGGTTTAAAAGCCAAACCTTACCACAGCGGGCTCCCATACTCTCAGAGAAAGCTTGTAGAGATGGAATTTCAGAAGCAAAAACTTGATGTCGTTGTTACAACAGCAGCTCTTGGTGCGGGTGTGGACTTTCCTGCTTCGCAGGTCATCTTTGAAAGCCTTGCAATGGGGAATAAATGGCTCACCGTGAGGGAGTTCCACCAAATGCTTGGGAGGGCTGGAAGACCCCTCTATCATGAGAAAGGCAAGGTCTACTTAATAGTAGAGCCAGCTAAAAAATATTCGGCTCAGATGGAAGGGAGTGAGGATGAAATCGCCTTTAAACTTTTAAATGAGCCTATAGAGCCTGTAAATGTTGAGTGGAATGATGAATTCGAGCAGGAGCAAGTTTTAGCCCATTCTGCAGTCTTTTCAAACATGGAGGATATCGAAGAGGTGCAATCAAAATGTTTGGGAGCAAACCAAAGCGCGGAGCCTGTTCTGGAAAAGCTTGAAGAATTTGGCTTTGTTTCGCTAAAGGGACGTCTGGTGAGCATTACACCTTATGGAAGGGCAGTCAGCATGAGCTTTCTCCTGCCAAAGGAAGCGGCTTTCATAAGGGCGAATCTCTTCAAAAAGAGTGCCCGTGAGATTGCCATAAAGCTTTTGCCCTTTAAAAATGCGTATT
>QMUB01000014.1 GCA_003663695.1 Thermococci archaeon
ATTGTGGTTTTTCCGCTTCCGGGGGGGCCGCTTATCAGATAGACTCTCCCTGGGATAAAGCCTCCTCCAATGAGATCATCTAAACCCGGAATGCCGGTAGAAACACGATCTAATGTCTTAAGTATCTCACCCACATACATGAGTATACCCCCAAGGTTTAATTCCTAATTGATATGTTAAATCTCTAAAGTTTATATGGGTTTTGAATTAACTCCATGTGATATGTCTGTTAACAAGAAATCTCACCACGAAGGAGGCTCCTATCCCCACGAGATTGGCGAAAAGGTAATACGCTCCCAGATGCAGGAGAATTCCATATATCAGCCACTGTACGAGAGCCCCTGTTAGTGCCGCTAGGTGAAAGCTCAAAATCCTCCCGAGGAAGGGCTTTCTCTTCAGATCCTTGAACGTCCACAGATCATTCCATGTGAAATTGTTCAAAATAGCAAGCTCCGTGGCAGGAAGGTTTGCCAAAAATTTATGCATTCCAAAGAAATTCACAAAAAACCAGAGGAAAAACTCATTTACTACAATTCCCGTTGTCCCAACGATGGAGAACTTAACCAGCCTGTCAATCTCACCTTCCCAGAGCATCAGCCGCCATAGGTGCCTCAAATAGTTAAAAATCTGTTTCTGTCCCAGCTTGCTCTCTCCGGCATTCCTCAAGCCGAATGTGAAAGGAACTTCCGCAACATTGGCATATTTCCCCTTTATCAGAATTTCCAGAAGTATCTTAAAACCCACGGGATTCAGCTCCACATCCTCCACAACTTCTCTTTTGAGGGCAAAAAAGCCGCTCACGGGATCTTTAACATTTCTTATCTTCGGAAGGGCAACCCGTCCGATCATTATGGCTCCTTTGGATATTATCCTCCTGTACCAGTACCAGTTCTCCACTCTTCCCCCTTTTACATAGCGGGAAGCCACCGCAACATCCGCTCCCTTCTCTATGGCTTCCACGAGATTTGGTATAACTTCGGGGGGATGCTGCAGATCAGCATCCATGACCACAAAAATGTCCCCCCCTGCAATCTCAAATCCCCTGATGACCGCGGAAGATAATCCCCTCTCCTTCGTTCTCCTCAAAACACGAACCGGATATTGTCGAGAGAGCTCTTGGGCTTTCTCCCAAGTCCCGTCCGGGGAATCGTCATCAACAACGATTATCTCGAAATCTCTACCTCTCAAAGAGGAGCTTATCCTCTCAAAGAGCTCCTTGAGGTTATCACGCTCATTATAAGTTGGAACTATGATTGATATCTTCATGCTCTCCCTCCCAGAGAAGTGGAGCGGATAAATTAATAACCTTTTCCTTCCGCAACCTTTATAACACCCTTATTTGCTCATAATTCCTGTGGGACATGGGGCCGTGGGGTAGCTTGGTCCATCCTTTGGGCTTCGGGAGCCTGAGACCCGGGTTCGAATCCCGGCGGCCCCACCATCATATCTTCTCAATGAAGAAAAGATTGGTGGAGAAAAATTTATAAACCCCTCATTAATCATTAGTTATCGGGCGGGCTTCAGGTCCCGCGGTAGCCTAGCCTGGGAGTGGCGGCGGACTGTAGATCCGCAGGTCCCCGGTTCAAATCCGGGCCGCGGGACCACCAAAAACTCTTTTAAGGTTTAAATGAACACCCTTTCAAATGGAAAAGTATTTAAACATCTTCTTTGCATAATTAAATTGGGGATATATGTGGAAAGGGGCATGCCAAGACTTAAGAAAGCCAGCAGTGCAAAAGAAAAGAAAATGCAGATCATAATCGGAAAAAGGAGACATTTACAGCTGGAGAGAAGAAAGGAAGTGAGCTACAATATAAGATACATAGGCAAAGTCCCGGTTAGGATTGTCATGGACACGGAATTTCTAAAAGTTCAGCCCCAAGATAGTTTGGTGGATTTGATTGATAAGCTTAGAGGAGAAGAAACCTCTGCCGTTGTCCTCGATGAGGAAGGGAAACTTCTAGGTTTTGTTACGATGAAGGATCTGCTCAAGTTTTTTGCTCCCTTTCAGAAACATACCGTTATTGGAGTGGGGCTACTGAAGAGATATTCCCTCACAAGGGCTTCCCGTGTGGAGGACATAATGATAACCAAACCCATAACCATAGGAATTGAGGATACCCTCGACCAGGCAATAAAGATAATGATGGAAACCGGAAAGCATCATCTTCCGATAATAGACAGAGAGAAGAAAGTTCATGGAGTTTTGGAAGTTAAGGACATAATCCGGCTAATCAGGATTGTAAGCGTTTAATACGGCGGTAATAATGGAAGACTTACTCCTCATAGCCCTAATGCTAGCCATAGCAAAAACGGCTGGTTACCTCTTTGAGAGGGCAAAACAGCCGACCGTTTTAGGACAGATTCTGGCTGGCATTCTGATAGGTTTATACTTCAAGAGCGATGAGGTTATACACGCTTTCTCTAATATGGGAGTTCTCCTCCTTCTTTTTCTGGCCGGACTTGAAAGCGATATAAACGAGTTTAAGCGGGTTGGAAAGCCCAGCATGCTGATAGCAACGATAGGAGTCATCGTATCTTTCATAATGGGTTTTTTAATAGCCCTGCCCTTTTTCTCCATCAGGAACGCCCTTCTTATGGGTGCGATTATGACACCCACGAGTGTTAGCATCACCGTGAGGGTATTAATGGAACTCAGAAAGCTTAGGGCAAGGGAAGGAGTTGCCATCCTGGCAGCCGCCGTCATAGACGATGTCCTTGGTATCCTAGTCCTAACGATAGTGATCTCAATTCTGAAGGAAGGAAATGTGAACCTCTTGAGCATCCTGGAGATTATAGTGGAAGTTGTAGGCTTCCTATTTCTCCTCTTAAAGTTTGGCGTTCCATTAATGGATAAAATCTTCCATCAGGTGAGCAGAATAAAACTTCCCGAGAGCACTCCAGCATTTGCCCTTGTCATAGCGATAAGCTTTGCAATTCTCGCCGAAAGGATGAACATAGCCTCCATTTTAGGTGCCTACATGACTGGGCTCGTTATAGGGCAAACCTATTATGGGAAGCAGGTTATGGATAAGCTCTCCACGCTTGGTTACACACTATTCATCCCCATATTCTTTGTAGAGGTTGGCATGAGCATAGACATAAGCTACGTTTACCATGCCGGGCTCTTTGCCGTACTCTATACGATGACGGCTATAGCGAGCAAGATACTGGGATGCGGTCTTGGGGCATATCTGGGAGGCTTCAATCTTCAGGAATCAATTAAGGTCGGTGTGGGAATGATTCCAAGGATGGGTGTTGAGCTGGCAATGCTGGCAATAGCAATAAAGAGCGGAGTTGCAAATGATGATATTCTCACCATAGCTGTTTTCATGGTATTTGTGACGACAATAATAACACCCCCATTGCTCAAGTGGGTGTATACCAAGCTGGAATAATCAAAGGAGATTTTAAAAAATAAAAAATGTCAATATAGAAACAAAATTTTGTCATATTGATTAAATAGTCCTCTAAAAAAAGAAAATTCTATCAAAAATACAAGAAATTTCGCATAAAAGACATAAACCTTGAGATATACTTATGCTCAGGTGATAGCATGAACGCGGTTCAGTTGATTAGTAGGGATATAGAACCCATAATGAGGGTGCAGACAAAGGTCGTCGAATATATGACTGGATTCTTCGTTAAAAAGGGGTTTAGATGGCTCTTACCGATCATGCTAAGCTCCATAACGGATCCGCTATGGCCGGACCCAGCAGCGGCAAAAATGAAAGCTCCTGAGATTGAGGCATATGGGAGTAGATTAAAGCTCATGCATAGCATGATACTCCACAAACAATTCGCAATCGGGATGGGCTTGGAAAAGATATTCATCCTTTCTCCAAACATACGGCTCGAGGACAGGGATAGGGATGATGGAAGGCACTCCTATGAGTTCACCCAGCTGGATTTTGAAATTGCTCATGCCAGCATGGACGATGTGATGAGCCTTATAGAGGAACTTATAACAGGTTTGTTTGACTATGTAAGAACCCTACCGGAAATGAGGGAAATAGAGAGGGAGATTCCAGAAGTTAAATCCCCCTTCAAGCGCTTCACAATGAAGGAGATAGAGGAAGTTTATGGAGACGATGAAAAAGCAAGCAAAGCTATGAGAGAACCTTTCTGGATCGTCGATATTTCAAGGGAGTTTTACGACAGGGAAGATCAGGGACATTTCAGAAACTACGACCTTATAATGCCCGAAGGCTTTGGAGAGATTTCAAGCGGTGGCGAGAGGGAGTGGCAGTATGAGAGGATAGTGAAGAAGCTTAAAGACAGCGGATTAAGTCTCGAAGCTTTCAAACCTTACCTAGAGGTGGCAAAAGCAGGAAAATTAAAACCCTCTGCAGGTGCGGGCATCGGAGTTGAGAGGCTCGTTCGTTACATTGTTGGAGCGAAACATATAGCGGAGGTGCAGCCCTTCCCGAGGATCCCGGGAATTCCAGCGGTTATTTAGTCCTGTTTTAGTTTTTAGTTCCTAATTTTTAGTCTTTGGATCCTTAATCTATCATTCCCTCAAGCACCAAAATCTTCCTCTGCCGCAGGTATATGACGGGGATCCCCTTCTCTCTAAGTTTTTTCCTAAGCCCCTTATCATTTGTGCACACTATTACGTCAGGCATTTTCAGGGCGAACTCCAAAATCAGCTCATCCGTTGGCTTTTCACCATATCTTCCGAGCTTTACCACATTAAACCTCTCGATTAAGGATTTGGCCATCTTTATCGCCAAAAGATCTTTGCCGCGGGATTTCCTTTCAATAACCTCAAGCTCCTGCCTCACAACATCGGGGATCCCTATTTCAAATTTAACATCCAAAATGCGGTGGAGCTCTCCTATAACATCCACCCCGAACTGGCCCGGAACAAGGAGAAAATTTGTATCAAAGATCACCAACTTGGGCATAAAAATCACCAGAAAATGAGAAAATCACCCCTTAATAAGACCATATCCAATGAGGCGCCACCTCGAACCCACTTGCCTGCTTATTGCAACCCTGTCCCCTGGCTCTGCACATATCGGTATCTGAAGCTTTATCTCCACCTCATCCTTTCCAAGGTTGGTGACGAGACCAACAGTCCTTGCGGTTCCCACGTTCAAAAGAAGCATCTCCCTTCTTTTTATGGGCTCGACTTTGAGCTCCTCCTCGGTTCCAACAACTCTGTCCAAGAGGTGAACCTCCAAGCGAAGTTCGTTCCAAACAGGGGGCAGCTTACCGGGCTTTCCTACGACATTGCCAGCCATCAAATCTCCCTTGGTCAAATAGGGATCGAGCTTGGTTCCAACCCCAACGAGACCTCCGGGAAAGGCTTCATCAACGAACTTACCCCCAGCCTGCAGGGATACTATTTCCGTTGTTATCGGCTCATATCTAATTCTCCCATGCTCTTCATAGGGAATTCCCGGTCTTATTTCTATTTCATCCCCCACCTTGAGTTTTCCTTGAATAATAGATCCCCCGAGCACGCCACCTATGAGCCTCTCCGGTGTTGTTCCCGGCTTATTAACATCAAAACTCCTCAAAACGAGCATTCTGGGAGATTTCCTTGGATCCCTCTTGCGGGTTGGGATAACCTCCTCAATGGCTTTCATCAAAACATCAACGTTTGCACCGTGAAGTGCCGATATGGGAATTATCGGTGCATTTTCAGCCACCGTCCCTTTAACGAACTCCTTAATCTCCCTGTAGTTTTCAAGGGCTCTCTCCTTATCAACGAGCTCGATTTTGTTTTGAGCTATTATTATGTTCCTGTTGCCCACTATTTGAAGTGCCATCAAGTGCTCCCTCGTCTGGGGCTTTGGACATGGCTCATTTGCTGCTATGACCAGAATGGCTCCATCCATCAAGGAGGCACCTGCGAGCATCGTGGTCATCAAAGCCTCGTGACCAGGAGCATCTATGAAAGAAACCCTCCTCTCAAATTCGGTTTCAGCACCGCAGTAAGGGCATTTTGGGGAAGTCGAATATTTTCCACAGCTCGGACATTTCCTAATCTCCGCATCTGCAAAGCCTATCTTAATCGTGATACCCCTTCTAAGCTCCTCACTGTGGGTATCAGCCCAGATCCCGGTCAAAGCCTTGGTGAGTGTCGTTTTACCGTGATCAACATGACCTACCATCCCAATATTAACCTCAGCCTGTTTAAACTTCTTTTTTGCCATCTCCACCACCTCTCTAACTATAGAACAGAACATGTGTTTATTAATGTTGCCTTATCAACCTAAAAACCCTCGAAAATAGAGCAAGCAGAAAGTAGATGGTGAGGAGATATCACTCCTCATAAACTATTTTGGTGTTGATTTGCATGATTTCCGGGCTTATAGTGTTGCCCCTGACTGTTTTCTTCCTTCTCTCACCCTTATCCTTTGGCCTGAATCCCGGGCCCCTCGAAACTAGAATCCTTATCTTCCTTGGGCCGTGCACATCAGGCCTCATGGGGAAGCCATCCTTATCAGTTCCGCCCGTGATTTTCAGCTTAACGTTCTCCGGTACCTCAACGCCCAATACCTCATTGAGCTTGACACCCAAGAGGCTCGCATCAAATGTGTCCCCTATCTTCAATCCTATCAGAGCCTCGGCCTTCTTATCGCTAATCTCTATCTGCTTAGCCACTCCACTCTTAGGGTCTGAAATCACTACCTTAAATGTTACCATTTTCCTCCCACCTCTTTCCTTCATTAGCGGGATTCATTGGGCAAAGCCCTTTCCCAAGGGTGCTTAATGAAGGGGATTTAAAAACCTTTCCATCTGGGGGCACGTTCTGTTGTTTTCCTGACATCCTTCGTGCCCCCTAAGTTATCCCCTTATTCAGCGTTCCTTCGTGCCCCTTAGGCTCATCTACATATTGTGACTGAATGGTTTTAAGTTTCTTGAGTACCCCTTTACAAACTCAAAACAACACCAGCCAAAACACCTAGTGTAAGATATATGTCTTCAAAAATTTTCATGTGAAAACACTCTGCTGTCGAATAGAAGAAAAATAGAAAAATTTCAGAGCTGTTCAAATCTATCTGCCAGGCGTTTTAAAATACCTGGGAGTGTTGTGTATTCCATTTCCTCCATAGGCAAGCGGTGGGGCTCAAAGGGACCATGTCTGCGCATGTAGTCCGCAATCTCAAGTGCCTTCCTCCTGGCATCATCGAAGGCAACATCATCGAAGAGGTCAACGGGGCCTATTAGCTTTCCATCTCTGTTTATCTGCCATCCCAGCGCTACTACCCTTGGAGGACCATCAAATCTTGATGGGGTTGCATACTTGAGCGGAACCGGGATGATCGGCCCATTGTGGCTTCCGCGCATCCACCCACTGACGAGATGGGGGAATGCAAAAGGCTCAAGAACCTCGCCAAGTGCTGGAAGCCCGCTTTGAGCCCTAACTATTGCAACAGGGTCGTCCTTTCCAACATACTCCCCTGCAATCTCATAGAGTTTCTCCGTGCTTATCACGGCAACTGGTTCGTCCTTTGAAATTCTGTGCCCTTCCTTTGGAAAGACGTGCTTAATCACGTATCTTGATTTTGCACCTATCAGCGCCAGTATGTCGTAGAGCTCCTCCGGGGAGTTTAGTATAACCTTCTTGTGCTCCTTGATATCCCATACCTCAAAGCGGAAGCCCATGTGCATGTGGGGGTCTATCACGAGACCTGCTGTGTTGAATGGATCCCCGAACATTCTAAATATGGGCAGGTTAAATGCTCCGGGCTCGGTCTTGTCCATATGGAATGTAACTATGGGTTCGCTCTTTCTTAGAGTAATCTCCATCTCAGCTATTCCCGGACCCATACCTCTAATGTTTCCACTGAAGGCGTCCTTCAAAAGGTCCTGCCCCGCCCCATAGAGTCCGAGCTCCTTTGCCACTTCAGTGGCTTCTTTAAAGGTATCCCACGCCAGACCATGTATCTCCTCACTGTCCACTCCCTTGGTGTGTGTCATTATGAGCTGGAGGTCATCCCCGCAGTAGGTAACATAGAAGTCTATTAGGGTGCCTTTCTCCTTTGCCATGCTTAAAAGCTCCTTTGCCCTCTCCATGAGCGCTGGATGAACTTTGTGATGTCCGGGCCATCCACCAACGTCCGCTTTTATAACGCTCACAGTTATCTTCTTCCCAACATACATGTCTATCACCAATCTTACGTATAATTTCAAGTTTATAAAATTTTACCATTGAAAAATATATCACCGAGAATGACACAAAATTAGAGCCGCCCGCACATCATGAATCCGTCTTCATCCACCTAAACTCCATCACTGCCATTATCACAAACTCCGCAAAGCTTATAAATGCCCTACAGCTATGTGATAATGGCTTGGGGGCATGGTGTAGCCTGGTCTATCATCGCGGGCTCCAGAGGCCATGAGGAGAAGCGGGTTTGCTGACTCGGGGATGAACTTCTGGAGCCCCGAGCGGCTGGAGAAACCCGCGGACCGGGGTTCAAATCCCCGTGCCCCCACCACCCCGCTATAACCTCTAACCGTAAATTTCAAAAAGAGAATAGAGGCTCATTCTTCCTCGCTTCATCATCTTTCAGAAAGGAGAACGCCAATCATCGCCTAAACATCCTCTTTTACAGTTACAAATGAGACCATGGTCACCGTTTGCCCTATCCCCTTAATCTCCCTAAGTTTATCGACGACAATTTTTCCAATGTCCTCTGCCGATGGCGCCCTAACCTTTATCAGAAGATCCCACTCTCCGGCAATTATGTGAACTTCGTAAATCCATTCAAGCTGGGATATTCTCTCGGCAACTTCCCTTTGTGTTAATCCTGCCGCAGGATCATATCTGGCGAGTATAAATGCGGTTGTCCCCAGATTGAGCTTTTTATAATTCGGCTTTATGGTGAACTTCTCAATAATACCTTCCTCTAAAAGCTTCTTAATACGATAGTGGACAGTAGTTCTGGGTATCCCCAGTTTCTTACTCAAAGAGGCTATATTTTCCCTGGAATTCTGCTTGAGTTCTTCAAGCAGTCTTACATCGATTTTGTCCAAGACATCCACCATCCTCTTCCCCTCTAACTTTAATTGACACATCTCCAATATAAACATATCGAAATTGGATATTTATTCATTCTGCAAATTCTCTTTTAGCCAATTTGAAAATGCCTTTAAGGCCCTTCCCCTGTGGGATATTTTATTCTTTTCTTCTATTGTCATTTGGGCAAAAGTTCTGGAAAAACCATGGGGTATGAATATCGGGTCAAAACCAAAACCACCCTCCCCCCTCTTCTCGTAGCCTATGCTGCCTTTAACAATGCCCCTAAATATGTGAATCTCTCCATCATAATACCCGATAACGCTTTTGAAGTACGCATCCCTGTAATCCACTCCCTCCATAAGCTTTAGCAACCCCTTATTTCCGAGCCTCTTGAAAACATAAGCCGAATAGACACCGGGGAATCCTCCAAATGCCTCCACAAAAAGACCTGAGTCATCTATAAAAAAAGGTGTATCAATTTTATCCCTCAACCATTCGAGCCCGAATCTGACAACTTCCTCGAGATCATCCGCCTGTATCTCAGGGTAATCCACTCTCCCCCTTATGAGCTCCACTCCAAGGGGAGACAAATAACGTTTGGCCTCCTTGAACTTGCCCTTATTTGAAGTTATAAACAGGACCCGCATTCAACCACCTCAAAAAATATGAAATCAGTCAATGGTATAACCAATCCTCTCAACCAGCTCTCTCCTCTCCTTCTTCTGCTCTTCCGTCTCTATAGTGTTGGCCGCTTTTCCATCCACAATCCCTAAAACGGCTCTCCCAAGCTCTGTCTCGGCAACTATAACTTGTAATGGGTTTTCGCTTGCTCCATATACCGTTGCAACTGCAGGGTGCAATTTAATCGTGTTCAACACGTTTATCGGGAACGCCTTCCTCATAAGAACCACAAAGACATGACCTCCCCCAATTGCCAGCGCATTTTTTGCTGCAAGCTGCTCCAGCTCTTTATCATTTCCGGTAAATCTTGTCAATTGTGGCTTCGCTTCATTCATGGCTATGCCAAACTTTATCCCTGGAACGGTTGTTAAAAGAGCCTTTGCTAAATCATCGACCGTAAATATGGAAAAATTTCCCTGTCCAATTATGCATTCGACTCCTTCGGGCTTTTCAATGTCAACCACTTCAATCTTGACCATCCAGCACCACCAAAAAAATAATATATATCCAACCGATAAAACGTTTTCTGTGAGGTGGAATGGAGCACAATTTGCCCCAAATAAACTATGATGAAATTGATTTTTTGGTTAATCTCCTAGAAAAATATCCGAGGGAAAGTCTGAGGAAGATATCCGAACTGGAGGGAATCGAATATTTTAAGCTGAAGAGGCTGTATGATAAGTACTATGGAGAAGACAAGTTTGTCCAAGTGAATGCTATCTTAAACATATCCAAGCTCGGACTGAAGAGCTTCGTTGCCTTTTTGGACATACCGAGAGATGAACTCAGAAGCAGGGCACTTGAAATACTAAAAAACCCCTTCTGCAACTATCTAAACGCATCCTTTGGATTCAGGATGGGGCTCTATGTCCTCTATCATGTGCCCGTGGGGCAGGAAAAATATTTGGATGAACTTTTATCGAAGTATACAGACAGTTATGAATATTATGAAGTGAGGGCATACCCCAAGAGAAACACGAAATTTGGAAAATGGAATTTGAGCTATGATTATGCCATCCTGATAGACATCCTGAAAAACGATGCCCGAACCAGTATATCAAAAATCGCCCAAATCCTAGGAAAAAGACGACCAACAATTGATTATATGGTAGAAAGACTGGAAAAACTTGAAATAATCCTGGGCTACATTGCAATTCGGGACGATTACGCTTATAGTCGCTCTCTGGTCGGAATAGCCGATGAACTGGATGAG
>QMUB01000015.1 GCA_003663695.1 Thermococci archaeon
TCATTAAATACCGCTTCAACATCTCTTGTTAAATTGCCGCCCGCATCAATCGCCCATCCTTCGGGAATTGGTTTATTCTTCCTCCTATAAACTTCCAGCTTCCCAATTGGGACAACACTAGTTGCCATATCGAGCAAAAATGGTTTATCCTTTGTAGGCGCAGCCAAAGCTATGGGATTTGTTCCCAAAAAACGCTCCACACCTCCTGTTGGTGCCACTAAGGGCCGAGAATTTGTCATGCTTATCCCAATCATTCCCTCCCGAGCAGCCATCAAAGCATAGTAACCAGCAATTCCATAATGATTGCTGTTCCTCACCGCAACCACACCAATTCCACTATCTTTAGCTTTTTCAATAGCCAAGCTCATTGCTCTTTGGCCTACAACCTGCCCGAGACCTTCATCTCCATCAATTAGAGCATAAGAGGGACCTTCTCTTAAAATCTCAATTCTGGGATTTATGTTAATCCCCCCGCTTAAAATTCCATCCACATATCTCTTAAGTCTCTGGACGCCGTGGCTCTCGATGCCTCTCAAATCTGCCATGAGCAGATTATCGGCGACAATCTTTGCATGCTCCTCTGGAATTCCAAGCTTTAGGAGCACTCTAACGATGAAGGAGAACAGCTCCTCCTCTGGAACACGAACATAACCCTCATCAACATATCCTTTCTCGAACATGAGACCACCGGAAATAACTCACACCTTCAGAATTAAACTCTTACCCTCACACCATCAAGCAAAGATTTTTATTCACTAATGATTATCATGAGTTAACAGCAATCTGATAGGGAAAGCTTTATCTTTGATATAAGAACAAACACTCAGGGGTGAAACCATGGAACTGAAATTCCTAAAAAAGCTCGCTGAAATGGAGTATAAAAAGATGATAATGTATCCTCTAATCATTTTCGTTGCGGCTTTGCTCATAATTGCCGTGAAGCCGCCTACCCTTGGCATAGATCTTGCGGGAGGAGTTGTTGTAACGGCTCAGGGGATAAATGACTCTCCGGAAAATATCGAGAAGTATGTGCAGGACAAAACGGGAATCAGCGTCAGGGCTGAAGGTTTCTCAAGTCTTAGCGGGGAGAAAGGTGTAAACATATATGCCCCCGTAGGTTCTTCACCTGAAGAGATAATAAAAGTCCTTGAGGAGAAGTATCCAAAGGCAAGGTATGCCCAAAGTGAGGTTCAGCCAACTTTTGGAAAGCTCGCCCAGAGACAGGGGATAAAAGCCATAGGCTACGCTTTTCTTGGAATGGCGGTTGTGGTGTTCCTGTTCTTCAGAATCCTAATCCCCTCGGGGACGATAATATTCTCCGCAATTTCGGACATGATGATTGCACTTTCACTGATGAGCCTGACGGGAATAGAGCTTAGCCAGGCTACAATAGCCGCTCTCCTGATGCTCATAGGTTACTCCGTCGATAGCAACATACTCCTCACAACCAAAATGCTAAAGAGAAAGGAGAAGGATATAGAAAAAGCCTATTTCTCCGCGGTTTCAACCGGATTCACCATGAGCACGACAACACTTGGGGCATTATTTGCACTATGGGCGATCTCAACCGCCCAGGTGATAGATCAGATTGCATCCGTTTTAATGTTCGGTCTGCTCGCGGACTTCATGAACACATGGGTTCTCAATGCAGGTGTCTTAAAATGGTACTTGGGAAGGGGTGAGAAGCAATGAGGTGGAAGAAACTCCTGTTCAACTGGCGCGTCATCCTGTTGCTCATATTCATCATAAGCTCATTCGCCTCAATCTATGCAAATGGCATAACCTACGGTCTGGATATAAGCGGAGGAACCGCTATAACCGTGAAGCTTGAAAAGCCCGTTGATTCCACCACGATGGATAAGGTCGTTAACTCCCTCACAAATAGAATCAACCGTTTGGGTGTTGCCGACGTTAAAGTTGAGCCCTGGGGAAATGAGTACATCATCGTGAAGGTTGCAAATGTCAGTGCCGAGACTGTTGCCGGAATTAAAGACACAATTGAAAAGCAGGGTGTCTTCTACGCCGAATTTGAAGGGGAGATTTTTGCAACGGGAGAGGACATAGTTCAGGTCTTTGCCTTCCAAGTAGAGCAGAGCGGGACGTGGCACGTGCCATTCCAGCTCTCCCAGAGTGCCGCAGAGAAGTTTGCCCGGCTTGCCCTTGGAAAGCCCAACTACCCCGTGGACATGTTCCTCGATCCACCCGTGAATTCTCTCCTAGTGGTCTCTCCCGACCTTTATAACACCATGCTTACCAAATTTAACACTCCTGCCCCCGATGCCCTCTCGCTCCCCGAGCGCATAAAGAACGCATTTAACATTGATACACTTATCTACACCAACCAGACCCCTGACGAGATAGTTAAGGCTGCTGAAGGTAAGGAGCTCGTGGTGCTCGTGGACGTTAACGGAGGTCTCGAGAAGTACCTCGAGGAGAAGAATCTCAATGTGAGGGTGGTTGAGAGAGGGAAAGGTGAAACAGACGAAGAACTCGTGGTGAGAACACTCGGTCTCTACGGCCCCTACAGCGTCAGCGAGGGGCTCACTACCGGTCAGGCTTCAACCAACGTCGAGATAAAGGGTTCATCCCCCAACATGTACCTCGCTCAGCAGGAGGCAAGCGTCATAGCGGTCGTCCTCGCAAGCGGTTCACTCCCCATCAAAGTTCATGTGGAGGGAACCCAGTTCATATCCGCAGAGCTCGGAAAGGACTTCAAGAGACAGGTGCTCATAGCCGGTATTGCCGCACTTCTAATGGTTGGAGCAATAGTTTACGCCCACTACAGACGATTCAAAATAGCCATACCCGTTGTGAGCACCAGCCTGAGTGAAATAATCATAATCCTCGGTGTTGCAGCCTTGATTAAGTGGAACCTGGATCTTCCAAGTATAGCGGGCATTATTGCTGCAATAGGTACAGGTGTAGACCAGCAAATAGTTATAACCGACGAACTTCTGGGCTCAAGGGAGAAGACAAGAATCACAAAGAGGAGTGGAATGCTTAGGCGGATGGGAAGAGCTTTCTTCGTTATCCTGGCTTCGGCAACAACAACCGTTGTTGCAATGAGCTTCCTCTTCAAGTTCTTCGTTGGAGGACTCAGGGGATTTGCATTCACAACAATACTCGGCGTGCTGATAGGCATAACGATTACGAGACCTGCATACGCCGAAATAGCCAAATTCCTCCTTGGGGAGAAGAGGTGATGGGATGTTTGTAATCATAATGGGTGCCGGCAGGGTTGGATTTTTGGTTGCAAAGATGCTCGAGGGAGAGGGGCATGATGTGACCATAATCGAACAGGATAAAGAGGTGGCAAATGAACTGGCAAACCTCATAAATGGCCTCGTCATAAACGGAGACGCTACAAACCAGAGCGTTCTTGAGGAGGCTAACATCAAGCAGGCCGATGCCTTTGCCGCCCTTACCGGACAGGATGATGCCAATCTGCTTGCATGCATCCTTGCAAAGCACCTAAACCCCAAAATAACGACCATACTCAGGGTC
Source organism: Thermococci archaeon (assembly GCA_003663695.1). Classification (GTDB taxonomy): domain Archaea; phylum Methanobacteriota_B; class Thermococci; order Thermococcales; family Thermococcaceae; genus Palaeococcus. Next base: position 3,505 of record QMUB01000015.1, read on the forward strand.
AGCAACATAAAGAACAAGAAGGTCTTTGAACAGGTAGCGGATTTAAAAAGGTACTTTGACTACGTTGTGAGCCCGGAGGAGATGGCGGCGCACTACATATTCAGAAGCATCGTTACTCCAGGCTTCGATAGGGTTATGCTCCCGAAGGAAGGTGCGGAGATAGTCCAGTTCGAGATAAACGATGAAAACGAGATATCTGAAAAGCTCGTGAAAGAGCTCGGACTTCCAAAAGATTCGCTCATAATGGCAGTTTATGACGAGAAAGGCAATTTGACTATACCCTCAGGTGAAACCAAGCTTCCAAAGAAAGGACAGATCATAATATTCGCAAGGGATAGTGCTCTGGAGGAAATCAAGAAGATATTCGAAAAAAAGAGGAAGAATTCCTCCCTTTAATTTTACGCTCATATAGGAGCTGGTGCTGGTTCTAAGGGGGCACTCGCAATGAACACTTAGAGAAACCATTGTCACAATACACAGACGTGCCTAATTTTAAATACTTTGAAGTAGTTTTCTCTCTTGATGGGATATGTTGAAGTGTCGGCTCTGCAATGCGACCTATCCGGATGTTTTCCGTTTGAAGTGTGACTGCGGAGGAGTTCTAGATGTTATTCACGAGTTCGAAGAATCCTTTGAAGAGCTCCTGAAGAAAGAACACATGGATATAAGGAGGTATCTGAATCTTCTGGCAATGAAGGAGGAGTTTGCGCCCTCCATAACACCCCCAATAACCCCCCTTATAGAGAAGGCATTCAAATGGACCAAGGTTTCCTTCAAGCTTGAATATTTGATGCCCAGCGGTTCCTTCAAGGATAGAGGGACATATGTAACCATTGCAAAGCTAAAGGAAGAAGGAATAAGGGAAGTTAGCCTCGATTCATCCGGAAACGCTGCAATAAGCCTCGCCCTTTTCGGGAGGAGTGAAGGAATTAAAGTGCACGTCTTTATACCCAAAAACACGAGCGAAGGAAAAAAGAAAATCCTGAAGCTTTTAAAGGCGGAGATCCACGAGGTCGAGGGTTCCAGGATGGAAACCCATGAAAAGGCGAAGGAGTTCAGAGGGGCAGTTTATGTGTCCCACTGGTACAACCCCTACTTTCTTGAAGGAACCAAAACCTTCGCCTATGAAGCATTTGAAGGAGGAGGAAAATTTGACTACGCCATCATTCCTGCAGGGAGCGGTACTTTGCTCCTGGGTGCGTATAGAGGATTTAAAGAGCTTCAGAAGCTCAGGAAATTAAAAGAAGTTCCAAAGCTCATTGCAGTTCAGGCTGGAGGCTTTGAGAGCCTTGTAGAAAGGAGCCGCGAAAAAAACATGCTTGCTGAAGGAATTGCAATTCCAGAACCTCCCAGAAAGGCACAGATGATGAAGGTGATTAGAGAGACAGAAGGGGCAGTAATATCTGTGAGCGAAGAGGAGACCAGAGATGCATGGGAAGATCTAGTTTCGATGGGCTTCTTGGTGGAATCTACATCTGCAGTGGCGTTTGCTGCCTTTAAAAAGCTTTTGAAGAAGGGCTTCTTTGAAGAGGAAGCCAGAGTTCTAATGCCTCTGACAGGTTCGGGACTCAAAAATGTTGACATAATGATGAAAATTTTTTCATGAATATGCTGAAAATTGGACAAAGGAGCATTTCAGGAACATAAAGTATTTAAGCAGATTAGAAAACCCAAAAATGTGCAAATTTTCACATTCACGATGGAGATGATGCTCATGGAAAACGTTATTAAACAAATCGTTGATGCTGAAAAAGAAGCAGAAGCCAGGATTGAAAAAGCCAAGGAAGAAGCAAAGCAAATCGTTCTAAAGGCAAGAGAAGATGCGAAAAAAATTGAGAGTGAGATAATAAAAAAAGCCGAAGAGGACGCAAAGAAAATCATGGAAGAGAAAAGGGCCGAGGGTGAAGAGGAAGCCAAAAAGGTTCTTCAAGAGGGAGAGAAAGAGCTTGCGGAGATGAAAAGCAGAGCATCTGAAAACTTTGAAAAAGCTATTGAAGAGGCTTTGAAAGTTGTCAGAGGGATTTGATATGTTCAAACCCCACGAGATGGTTAAACTCGAGGTCATCAGCCTTAACAGATATAAGGACAAGCTTCTAACGTACCTTCACGAGGAGGGCGTTGTTGAAATAAGGGAAGTGAGTGTTGAAATAGCCCAGAAAGACACACCGAACGAATTTTATAGAAAAGCAACATCACACAGCATCGGACTCTCAAGGCTTGTGGATTTTCTGGGGGCATTTAAAGAGGAGGCAAAGGGAGGTATAAAGGGTTTTCTGTTCCCCGAGCCTGTACCAAAGAAACCCTACAGATACAGGAGCATTGAAAGCCTCGTTAAAGAGGTCGAAGCCTTCCTTGAAGAGGCAGAACCCGAGATAAAAGAGGTCGAACAGAAGCTGAACTCCACAAGCACAGAGATAGAGAGGATAAAAACGAACATAAACGTCCTGGAGCTTCTCTCGGTTCTGGAACTGGATGTATCCTACATGAAGAGCACCAAATTTTTGGAGATAGTTGCAGGGACGGTTGATAAAGATAAATTCACGCCAATGATCGACGAGCTCAAAGAAACCCTGAAGGGCAGAATAGCGTATGTTTCAAAAGAAATTAGAGGGGCTTATCTTGTTGTTATAGCAGTTTTAAAAACAGATTACGATAAAGCAAATCCCGTTTTGGCTAAATACTCCTTCGGAAGGATAGAAATTCCCGAAGGAAAGGGAACACCAGGAGAGCTCATTAAGGAGTACGAAGTAATGCTTGCCGAAAGGGAGAAGAAGCTCGATGAGATAAAGGAGGAGGCAAAGAAACTTGCCGAGAAATACCACGACACCTTATCCTTTTACCAGGAACTCATGGAGAATGAAAGGGAAAAGGCAAACATGCTCGGAAATCTTGCCAGGACTAATATGACCTTTGCCCTCTCAGGATGGACCCCAAAGGAGGATGTGGAGAAGGTTGTTGAGGGAGTAAAGAGGATCACGGAAGGTAAGGTTTATATAAACATCAAAGGTGCTGAGGATGATGACCTGGAAGACATCCCCATCAAGCTGAAGAACCCCGGGTGGGCAAAACCCTTTGAGATGATTACGGAGATGTTCGGGGTTCCAAAGTACAACGAAATTGACCCAACTCCAATACTTGCATTCACCTACTCCTTCTTCTTTGGATTCATGCTCACGGACTTCATGTACGGTCTCATAATAGGAGTGGTCGCCGCAATGCTCGTTAAGGGACACAAGCATCTAAAGGATGGAACCTACATATTCTCAAAGATTCTTCTCTGGAGCTCCTTCTTCACAATGCTCATGGGAGTAGTGTTCGGAAGCTACTTCGGCGATGCCCTCCAGAGAATGGGAATCAAAGTTCCCTATGCAATAGATGCAATGCGCGGTGCCCTAACGGTGCTCATAATTGCCCTGATAATCGGAATAATCCATCTTTTCATCGGATACACAATTGGATTCATAGTCAAGTGGAGGAACGGCGAGAAAAAAGCCGCTTTAACAGAACAGCTCTCGTGGATGCTGATAATAATAGGAATAGGTATGTTTGCTCTGAGCCTCAAGGGTATCACATTAGCAACACCAGCAAAGGCCATATTTGGCATAGGCTTCGTGCTTTTCGTGATATCCGAGCTCTCAAATGGAGGGCTTGCTGCACTCTTAATAATCTCGGACTTCTTCGGGTTCATTGGAAACTGGCTCAGCTATGCACGTTTAATGGCACTGGCACTGGCAACTTCGGGAATTGCCCTCGTTATAAACATACTGGTGAGCATGATATGGGGAATCAAGATAGGCCCAATCCCCATAGGGATAGCCGTTGGTTTGATACTCTTTATAGGGGGGCAGCTGTTTTCAACAGCCATAAACGCCCTGGGAGCATTCGTTCACGCTCTACGTTTACACTATGTTGAGTTCTTCGGAACATTCTATTCCGGAGAAGGTAAAAAGTTTGAACCTTTCAAATCCAAAAGAAATGTTTCAAAACTCGAAATGGAGATTTAACGGAGGTGTGAAATATGGATCCGATAGTTTACGTATCTTTAGGTGCCGCACTGGCGGCTGGTATTGCCGGAGCTGCATCGTCATTTGGTGTTGGTGTGGCGGGGGCAGCCGCGGCAGGAGCAGTTGCAGAGGATGAGAAAAACTTCAGAAACGCCCTGATATTAGAGGGTCTTCCAATGACCCAGAGCATCTACGGTTTGATAACCCTGTTCCTGATACTCCTCGTTTCGGGAATACTCGGAGGCGGCTTTAAGTTTGCCGAAGCCACCCAAGAAAACATTATTAAGGGCGCAATCCTTCTGGGAGCAGGTCTGACAGTTGGACTTACAGGACTCTCTGCCATACCACAGGGTATCATATCCTCAGCAGGTATAGGCGCCGTTTCAAAGAATCCAAAGACATTCACCCAGGGAATTATATTTGCGGCCATGGCCGAGACAATGGCAATCTTCGGTCTGGTCGGCGCATTAATCATGATAGTTACGGGAGTAGGCTTCTGAAGCCTTTCCCTATCAATTTTAGGAGGATGAGCAATGGAAGGAGCAAAACTGATCATCGAGGAAATTCACAGAGAGGCAGACCAGAAAATCAAGTACCTCCTAGGAGAAGCGAACAAAGAGGCTGAAAGCATAAAAAAGGAAGCAGAGGAAAGGGCAAGATCGAGGGCGGAGTGGATAATGAGGAAAGCCAAAACTCAAGCAGAAATTGAAAAGCAGAGAATAATAGCAAATGCGAAGCTTGAAGCACGAAAAAAGAAGCTCCAGATTCAGGAAGGAATCATAAAAGAGGTTTTCACTTCATTAAAGGAGAGACTCGCTTCAATGCCCGAAGAGGAGTACCTTGAGACCCTGAAGATTCTCATCCTAGAATCAGTTAAAGAGCTCGAAGTGGATAGCGTAATCGTGAGCTCAAATGAGGAGACCCTAAACCTCCTGAAGAATAAGAGCAGAAGCATCAAGGCTTTCATAACAAAGAATCTTGGAAAAAGGGTGCAGATTGAATTTGGAGAGCCAATAAACACCATAGGTGGAGTTTTGGTGCAAAGCTCCGACAGGAGCGTTAGGGTTGACAACACATTTGAAGCCAGGATGGAGAGAATGGAAAGTGAGCTCAGGACTAAAATCGCAAAAGCCATCTTCGGGTGATGGGTGTGGAAGTAGGAACCATAACAGCAATTCTGGATACAACACTCGCAATCGTCTTTACATGGGTGGGATACAAGACCGCGGATATCCTGTGGAAGTATACACCCTATTCCTATCCAAATGCAAGGATTAAAGCTATGGAAGCAAGGCTCTTCAGCGACCAGAAGTTCTCAGAGCTTGCAGAGAGCAAGACCCTTAATAACTTCGTCATGAATCTGGAGGATACCGACTACAAACCTTATCTGAGCAACATAGAGGGTTACAGTGCCGAAAAAATAGATAGGGCACTGGATAATGCTTTAGCCGACATGTACACACTCATGATTAAGATTCTCCCCAAGAGATCGAACGGATTTTTTAAACTCCTCCTTCAGGAGTGGGATGTTAGAAACCTGGCAGCCGCAGTCAAAGCCAAGATAATGGGGGATGTTGCGAGGGATTACATAGTGGAGCTCGGAACTATGGTCGATAAAATAAAGGCAATAGCCGAGACGAAAACCCTAGAAGAGATCCTCGTGATACTTGAAGGAACCGAATACGAGGATGTGTACCAAAAGCTCCTCCTGAATGAAATTAATCTCGAAGAATTTGAAACAGAACTCTACAGGATCCACTATAAAAAACTCATGAGCTATGCACAGAGCAGAAAAGGAGAGGAGAAAAAGATAATCGAAGAGTTCCTGAAGCTTAAAATTGACAAAATAAATGTGATGACGATACTCAGAGCCAAACTCCACAGAATGAGCGCCGAGAAGATAAGACCCATGATAATTGAAGGAGGCAGCCTGAACCAGAGGATCATAGACACACTCCTAAATGTCGAGGATTTGAGCATGGCACTTGCAGAACTCGATTCCACGAGATACTCCCAGGTTTTGAGGGAGAGCAGGGAAGCCCTGGAGAGTGGTGACTTAAGCGCACTCGATAAGAGCTTCGAAAAGTTCATACAGGAAAAAATTGGGGAGATGACAAGGTTCTATCCTCTGAGCGTTGCCGTACCTATAAACTACATACTCCTCAAGGAGCACGAAGTGAAAAAGCTCAAAGCAATAGCGAAACTTATTGAGGATAAGATAAAGCCAGAGAGCATAAAAGCCCTTATTGGTGAAGCCTTATGAAGATCGTACTTATGGGAGATATGGATACTGCTCTGGGTTTCAAGCTCGCAGGAGTTCACGAGACCTACGCCTTTGATGAATCCTCCCTCGAAACGGACAGAGCAAAAAACAAGCTTAAGGAGCTCATAGAGAGGGGAGATGTCGGGATTATCTTAATTACAGAGAGGTTGGCTGAGAGGGTTGGCATTCCGGAGGTCACGTTCCCAATCATTCTTCAAATTCCCGATAAGTTTGGCTCTATCTTTGGTGAAGAGCAGCTTAAGGAGATAGTTAGGAAGGCAATAGGTGTTGAGATAAAGAGGTGAAGGAAATGGGAAAGATAATTAGAGTTACCGGTCCGCTGGTTGTTGCCGATGAGATGAGAGGCTCCAAGATGTATGAGGTGGTTAAAGTAGGTGAAATGGGGCTCATAGGGGAGATCATCAGGCTCGAAGGAGACACGGCGGTAATTCAGGTCTATGAGGAAACAGCAGGTATAAGACCGGGGGAACCAGTCACCGGAACGAACGCTTCATTGAGTGTCGAGCTTGGTCCCGGTCTGCTGACATCGATTTACGATGGAATCCAAAGACCCCTTGAATCCTTGAGAGAAAAGAGTGGGGACTTCATATCGAGGGGATTGAGCGCACCTGCTCTTCCGAGGGATAAAAAGTGGAAGTTCACCCCGAAGGCAAAAGTCGGGGATAAAGTGGTCGGCGGGGATGTACTCGGTGTTGTTCCCGAAACAAGTTTGATAGAGCACAAGATAATGGTTCCTCCCGGGGTTGAGGGAGAACTCATAGAAATTGCCGAAGAAGGAGAATACACATTTGAGGAGAGTATCGCAAAGGGGAAAACCCCGAGCGGTGAAGTGAAGGAGCTGAAGATGTATCAGAGGTCGCCCGTTAGACTTAAGAGACCCTCCAAGGAGAAGCTTCCACCCGAGGTTCCTCTTGTAACA
>QMUB01000016.1 GCA_003663695.1 Thermococci archaeon
CGCTCTCATCATCGCCAAATTAAATTACCTCCCTATGATTTAAGCTTAACGATACTGTTTGGGATAAGGGGAGCGCCGTAAAAGAGGACAAAACCACACCAAGATTATTCTAACACTTAAACGGCACTGTTAGAATAATCTAATATGCCCAGCAAAGGAGTGGTTTTATCCTCTTAGGGTATTATCAAAAGTGCTCTCCTTATCCCAACAGTACCCTCTTAACCATCAAAAAAGCTTTAACCTAATTGAACATAGAAGTACTAAAAGAGACACTGGTGATAAAAATGGGGTTATTTTCATTTGGTTCTAAGAGAGGTAAAGTAAGAAAAATGCTTGAAAATGAGGAGATGCAGGAGGCTGTAAATCAGGCTTTAAAAGATAAAAAAGTCCTTGATGCTCTGATAGAGCTCCTAGATGATAAAGTACCGGGAATTAAAGGGGACTCCCTCCTAATATTGACCCAGGTTATGGAGATAGATAAAAAGAAAGTAAAAGGTTACATAGATAGGCTGATTTTGAAGGTTATGGAAGTCTCCAAAACTCGCAACCCGTATGTGAAAGAAAATAGCATGATACTGGCATACAAAATCGCTCAGGAATTCCCTGAAGATGTTATGAAGCGGAAGGAAGAGATAACAAAATCGCTGGATACACTCCTTGAAGAGGGGGACAAAAATGATAAAGCCTTTGCATTACTTATGATAAAGCAGCTGGAGCTCAAGGAGCTCATCCCAAAAGTGGAAGAACTGATGGAAGTTCAGGATAAAGTTCTGCTTCCCTTTGAAGGGTATAAATGGGTTTCCCTTGGGGATATTGCAAAGGAAGTGCTGGAGGGATTAAAATGATGAATGTGAATGTGATAATACTCTTCGCTTTGTTAATCCTGGTTGGATATCTGCTTTTTAAACTTGCAATGGCTGTGTTGAAGTGGCTCGCCATAAACTCAATCGTGGGGCTCATACTGGTGGGTGTACTCAACTTTCTGGGAGTGACACACATACCGCTAAATCTGATTAATTTTCTCATAATAGCCATTGGCGGAGTCGTTGGGGTTTTCATCTTAATCCTTCTCTCTTTCCTCTAACCCCAACTTTTATAAATCCATTTTTTAAGTCCTTTAACGAGAGAAAATCTTCTCGAGGTGATGATCATGTCTCACACATCCGCTGAAATGTATGAGCTGAAGAAAAAAGTGGAGGAACTTAAAAAAATTCGAGGGCGAGCTACAGAACTCGTGTCCCTTTACATACCCGCAGGCTACGATATAAATAAAGTCATGCAGCAGCTTAGAGAGGAATATGGAACAGCCCAGAATATAAAATCAAAGAGCACCCGAAAAAACGTTCTCGGTGCCCTTGAAAGGGCAATGCAACACTTAAAGTTGTACAAACAAACTCCTCCAAATGGTTTAGCTTTGTTCGTGGGAAATGTTAGTGAGCAAGAGGGTGTGAGCGATATTCAGGTATTTCCCATAATCCCGCCGGAGCCCGTAAATGTAAGGCTCTATCGATGTGATCAAACCTTTGTGACGGAGCCATTGGAAGAGATGTTGCGAGTCAAAGAGGCATATGGTTTGATCACCGTGGAGAAGAATGAGTCCACAATAGGGATTTTGAGAGGAAAGAAAATAGAGCTGGACGATGATTTACGTTCAACGGTTCCCGGAAAAACAAGAGCTGGTGGTCAGTCCGCCAGAAGGTATGAGCGAATTAGAGAGCAGGAAACTCACGAGTTCATGAAGCGTATAGGGCAACACGCAAATGAAGCTTTCCTTCCACTGCTTGAGAAGGGGGAACTCAAGGGCATAATTATAGGTGGTCCCGGACCTACAAAAGAGGAGTTTGTTGATGGGGATTATATCCACCATGAGCTGAAGAAGAAGATTATAGGGGTTGTTGACATCAGTTATCATGGAGAATATGGATTGAGAGAGCTTGTGGAGAAAGCAAGCGACATTTTGGCAGAGCAGGAAGCAGTCAAAGAGAGAAAACTGATCCAGAATTTCTTTAAACATCTCGTAAAGGACACGGGATTAATTACATACGGTGAGAAGGAGATAAGAAAAGCTCTCGAGATGGGCGCCGTTGACACCCTATTGATAAGCGAAGGGTACGACCTCATAAGGGCCAAGGTGAAGTGCAACGCCTGCGGATGGGAAGAGCTCAAGACGATGCACGAAGGCGACTATGATACGTTCAAAAAGCAGATAAAAACATGTCCAAAATGCGGAAGTCAGAACCTCCATTTTGAAAGATGGGAAGTTGCAGAGGAGTTAATAAAAATGGCAGAAGAGATAGGAGCCAATGTGGAAATTATTTCCCTGGATACCGATGAAGGACAGCAGTTCTATAAAGCCTTTGGCGGGTTGGGTGCCTTTCTAAGGTATAAGCTCCAGTGAGAGCAAAAGGTGCTTCACCCTTTCTTTAACCTCTTCTCCATCCATTATGTATGGAGGTCTCAAAACCGGTTTTATTGAGAAGCCTCTTAAACTCATGGCGAGCTTTATTGCCGAGCCAAAGGACGATGCTAAATCATAGATCCTCGAAAGCTGGGCAAGCTTTCCGGCATATGCAATGGCATCATCAAAGTTTCTTTCCTCAAAGGCTTTGAAGGCTCTCAAATGCAACTCAGGGGCAAAGTTTGCACATGCCATAATTCCACCATCACCGCCAAGCATGAGCGTATTTAAAAAATGCTGATCCAAGCCTGTGAAAACCTTGAAGTCCTTCCTCTCACCTTTAACCTCAGATATAACGTCCCTAACATGGTTTATGCTGTCTATTGTCTCTTTAATTCCAGCTATGTTTGAGTACTCCAAAGCTAAGCGCTTTATAAGGGATACTCTCAAGGGATTCGCACAGCTTGGGATGTTGTAGAGGATTATAGGAATATCCGTACTCCCAGCTATTAGGGAATAGTGTTTGAAGAGGGCTTCCTCATTGAGCGGACAGTAGTAGGGAGGAGCAATAACAACGTAGTCGGCTCCGATGTCTCGGGCATGCCTTGTGAGTTCAATTACCTCAAAGGTGTTCGTGGAAGCTGTTCCCACGAGATAGAAAGCCGAGTTCACAAGTTCTCTCCCCCTCTCCGCCAGAAGCTTCATCTCCTCTTTGTTTAAGCTGGTAAATTCTCCCGTTGTGGCATTCACAAAGATTCCATGTACTCCAACTTTCTGGAGATACTCAATGTGCTCCTCAAGAGCAGAAAAGTCTATGGAGTAGTCCTCATTAAAGGGTGTTACAAGGGGTACTATAACTCCTCTCATGAAACCACCAAAGAGAATATTCTTTGAAGTATTTAAAGATTAAGAAGAAAAAAGCTCAGTACGAAACCTCGTACTCGAATGTCACACTTTCCTTTTCACCGGGCTTCACGGTTACCTTGAACTCGACATAGTTTGCGGTCTCCTCTATTGGACTCTCACTCGAACTCAAAATCCTCCCGCGCCACTTATAGTGTCTTATTATGATCTCTTTGGTTTCATTTCCAAAGTTCTCCACACTGATCTCCACCTTATAGTAGGTGCTTCTCTCGTAGTTTTTCTGTTCGAGAATTTTCGTTTCTCCTTTAAGATCAATATCCTTGCCTAGCTTGAGTCTCAAAGTATCGCCCTTTGGTGTGTGATCGATCCACTGCTCCCCTATTAGCACGTTTTTACCTTCCATCTCCTTGTATATCTCCACTATACCTGCAGGGAGCACTTTGTCTGTTTTGAGAGATATTATCTCGTAGACATCCCCTTGCTGTGTATAAGGATAACTCTCGTAGAGATATTCTCTCTTAAACTCGCTCTCCTGACTCACATAGGGAATGAGCTTTTTCTCAAAGGGGTTCACATCGATAATCCCGAGCTTATAGAGGTAGAATGCCTCAAGCTTCTGAGGCTCCATGGGTTTCACTGGGGCTGGAACTTCTGCCTCCGCTTTAGCCATCATATCCCTGAAGTATACGGGAGGTTGATAGAATTGAACGTTGCCCGAAACTAGGAGGACGTCCACATCTTCAAAGCTTTTGTTTGTAGGGTTATCAATCAAAACATAACCCTGAAGGAAAGCCTTATCACCAAGATAGAGCTTGTATCTTGAACCCCACCCAATGTTGGCAACCCTGTATATGAGTTTGAATTTATATTCTCCCTCTTCCTTTGCGTTTATAACCGCGTAGGTCTTTGCCTTCCTCTCACCGTTGAGCTTCGAGGCTTTGAAGTAAGCCACCTCCTGGGGGTCAATTAGGTAATATCCGTCTCCCTGGATGGTAATCTTCCCATCTTTGTATCCCAGGAATTTACCGCTTATTGTTTCGCCGCTCTTCAGCTTTACCTCCACGTTTTCCCCGATATTGGCTTCAAAAACATTCTTAACATTGAATCCCTGGCTCACAATACCAAGGACCTCTGCTCCCTCGTCAACAGGCTTAAGTGTGATTTCCGCAATTTTTAATCCTTCAATTTCCTCAAGAGGAACTTCGTTGATCCCTGCTTTAAGTTTGAAAGTAAGCTCCTTCTCAACAACACCTATTTTCGCCGAATCATAAAGGACGAGGCTTCCGCTTTCTCCTGCGGCTTTACTGCCCTGAAAAGCCACCATAGCCAGTAGAATCAAAACAAAAGGAAGTGCAATTAAAGCCTTAACTTTTCTTTTCATCTTTATCACCAATGAATAGTAGGGCATCATAGTATTTATAACGTGATGACTGCTTCAAAGGAGTTTGAAGTGAACAGCTGCTGTAGTGTTGAGCGTCTCTGTTGAAGGAATTGGTATTGTTTTTTACCTTGGGTTTTCTTCTAATTTCTACGTTTTCGGATTTCACTTGGGTTTCATTAGAATCATCAAGAAGACTTAGAGACAAAACCAAATAAACATCCAGTGAATGGCAAATCCTTTTAAAATCTCTCCCAATTTTAACATGGTGATGCTAATGAAAGTGGTGTTGGGAAGCGGTGCTCAGCATATGCGTGATGAGTTTTTGGCCAAAGCCGCAGGTTATGACAAGGAACTCGTAGAGACCGAGATAAAGACCTTCCCTGACGGAGAAAAGTATGTGAGGGTTCTGGGGGAAGGGGATGAAGCCATAGTTGTCCAGTCAACCTTCAGACCTCAAGATGAGCATTTAATGGAGCTACTCCTTTTGGGAGACGCCCTCAGGGAGAAGGGATTTAAACATCTTAAAGCTGTGGTCCCATATTTAGCATATTCAAGACAGGACAGGGTAACAAAAGAAGGAGAACCTATTAGTGTGAGGGCGGTTTTAAGGACTCTCTCGCTTTATTATGATGAGTTCTACGTCTTCGACCTCCACAACCCTGAGACCCTTAAATTCTTTCCAAAGAAAGCCGTGAACTTAAGTCCTGCAAAGGCTATAGCCAGATACTTCAAGGAAAAGCTGGAGAATGGAATTATTTTGGCTCCGGACAGGGGTGCTTTGGAGAGAGCGAGAGCTGTTGCTGGGGAACTTGGCTTGGAGTTCAGCCACTTTGAGAAGAAGCGCATCTCTCCAACAGAAGTCCAGATGCAGCCCGTGGATGTTGATGTTAAAGGAAAGAACGTTCTCATAGTGGATGATATAATAAGTACCGGCGGAACCATGATAAGGGCCGCTAACCTCCTTAAGGAAATGGGAGCTGGCAAAGTTTTCGTTGCTGCAACGCATGGAGTATTTGCGAAGGGAGCCATAGAGCGAGTTAGCAAAGCCGTGGACGAGCTTGCAGTTACAAACACAATCCCAACAGAGGTCAGCAAAATAAGTTTGGTGGAGGAGATTTTAAAGCTCTAACCCTACCTCTACCTCTGATTCTACTCCTCCCTTCTGCTCATCTTGTTTACGAGCATTGAAGTTGCCCATGTTTTTACATCTTCATCGAGGATATCATTTATCAGGTTTAAGGCTCTTGGAATATCCCCTCTTTCCGCTATCTTTAATGCAGCTTCAGCTTTAATTTTGGAGCGGTTGGAAACATCGGGTATCAGCTCGCCCAGCTTTAGGGCATCCTCAAACTTTCCAAGATTTATGAGCTCGAAAGCAAGGCTCATAAGGGCCCTGATCTTTGCATCAGTATCAAGCTCCATTATCGCTTCTATGGCTTCTTTGAGAGCCTCCTCATAATCGACTCCTCTCTTCGCCATCTCAACGACTATTTTGGAATATGACGTAGCCTTTATACCCTTGTCAGGAATTCCACGTGCAACCTGAAGAGCCAAATCGAAATCACGCTTTTTCAGGAGCCCGTTTATAGTTTCATAAAGAGCCCTAGATTGGTACCACTCCTGCATTTTCCCACCAAATGTAATGCGCGCTCTTAGGACTTAAACTTTTTGAACAAACCAGCTCTCAAGAGTTCTCTGCTTTCCTTTTTCTATGGCTTTTTTGAGTCTTTCAAGTCCGTGTTTAACCCTCTCCTCGCTGAAATCGTGTTCATCACAGAGGAACTTTAAAATTCCCTCCTCATCGGGCATCTTCCACTCAAGTTCATACTCATCCGTAACCGGAGGATTCATGAAGAATTCTTTGATTTTATAGAGATCAACATCGCTCTCCCTGTTGTATCTGGATAGAACATCCCTCTTATATCTAACGAGCTCCAGGGCTTTCTTCGGTCCGATCCCCTTTATACCCCCGGGGTTGTAGTCGGTTCCAACTAGAATCGCCATCTCAATGAGTTTTTCCCTGTCGATTTTAAGAGTTTTGAGAGCCTCCTCGAGAAGCACAAGCTCGGGTTTAACCTCCACATATATGCTTTTTCCGGGGAGTTTGCGTCTCCCGGTGATGGTCACGTTTCTCACAAGCCTGGGTGCTCCAAAGAGAAGTGAGTCATAGTCCTGAGATGCTGAAGCGTAAACCTTTCCCTTGAGAGCCATATACGCAGCTTGTGCTTCTCCCTCACTCGGTGCCTGAATAACGGGGATGCCCATCAATCGAAGGAGCCTCTTGGCATCCTCTATGAGGAGCTCATTTACCTTGGAAGCCCGCTGGGCATATTTTTTGGCTTCTTCAAGCTCTCCCCTTGCGAGGGCCTCCTCCCACTTTTCCATCGCTTCTTCCCTAGCTTCTTTCCTTTTCTCCAGTTCCTTTTTCTTCAGATCAGGTGGTTTTCCATCGAAAACATATGCCGGCTTTATACCGCTCTCTATGAGATTTATGTTTCTGTAGAAGAGTCCCGATAAATGGGAGGTAATTCTTCCCTGCGAATCCATCAAAGGCGTTCCATCCCTCTGCCTTATGATAGATAGGAATTGATAAATTGCGTTAAAAGCATCAATGGCAATTTTCCTTCCGTTGAGCTTCTCAAGTTCTATCTCCTTTCTCGGAATAAGTTCCCCTATCTGGACGCCCATATCACTCACCCGCATTTAATATTCCCCTAAGAGGGATATAAGGTTATCCAAAGTACATCATTATCCAAAACCTCCCGTTAATTTAGCAAATGACGATTACTCTATCGGCAAATTAAGAAGAGAAAAGTTATAACCTTTTTCTCCGAGTTACCTTTGTAAAGTTTATCGAGGTGGAGAATATGGACAATGTGAAGGCGCTTTTTAAGCCGAGGAGTGTGGCAGTCATAGGAGCTTCTGGAAAGCCCGGAAAGATAGGCTATGCCATCATGAAGAACCTCATCGAGTACGGCTACGAAGGGAAGATATATGCCGTCAACATCAAGGGCGGGGAAATAGAGATAAGCGGAAGAAAGTTCCAGGTATACAAGAGCATTCTTGATGTTCCCGATGAAGTTGAGATGGCGGTTATTGTTGTCCCCGCAAAGTTCGTTCCTCAGGTTGTCGAGGAATGCGGCAAGAAAGGTGTTAAAGCCCTTCCGATAATAAGCTCAGGCTTTGGTGAGCTGGGAGAAGAGGGCAAAAAGGTAGAGGAAGCCCTCGTCGAGACCGCCCATAAATACGGGATGAGGATCCTCGGTCCAAATATCTTCGGTGTTGTCTACACCCCAACAAGGCTCAACGCCACATTTGGTCCAACCGATGTCCTCCCCGGAAAGCTCGCCCTCGTCTCCCAGAGCGGTGCTCTTGGAATAGCCCTTATGGGATGGACAATCCTTGAGAAGGTCGGCCTCTCAGCCCTCGTTAGCATTGGAAACAAGAGCGATTTGGACGATGCAGACATGCTCGACTACTTTGAGAATGATGAGAACACAGGAGCCATCTTAATTTATATGGAAGGTGTTAAAGATGGAAGGAAGTTCATGGAAACCGCAAGGAGAGTTTCAATGAAAAAGCCGATCATTATCATAAAGGCGGGAAGGAGCGAACGCGGTGCTAAAGCCGCGGCATCACATACAGGTTCATTAGCTGGTGCTGACAGTATTTATAGTGCCGCATTCAAGCAGAGCGGCGTTTTAAGGGCTTTAACAATAGGTGAAGCCTTTGATTGGGCAAGAACACTAAGCAACCTCCCGGAGGCCGAAGGGAAGAACGTCGTCATACTCACAAATGGCGGTGGAATAGGTGTTATGGCCACAGATGCAGCTGAAGAAGAAGGACTTTACCTATATGATAACCTCGAAGAACTAAAGGTCTTCGCAAACCACATGCCTCCCTTTGGAAGCTATAAGAATCCTGTCGATTTGACGGGTATGGCAGACGCTAAGGCATATGAGGGTGCAGTTAGGGATGCACTTGCAAATCCAAACATGCACGCCATTGCGGTTCTCTACTGCCAGACTGCAGTCCTTGATCCAAGGGATCTGGCGGACATCGTAATAAGGGAGTATGAAGCCAGCGGGAAGAAGAAGCCCATAGTGGTCGCAATCGTCGGTGGAATTGAAGCCAAGGAAGCCATAGATGTACTCAACGAAAAAGGTATCCCGGCATATCCAGAACCTGAGAGGGCAATTAAGTCACTTGCAGCCCTCTATAAATGGAGCAATTGGAAGAAGAGCAAGAGAGTGTGAATCTCTTTTTCCCCATTTTTAAAACAATCATAAGGATTTTAATCTTCTTCTTCCATAGTTTAATGGGATGCGTATGCTCATAGCTTTTATAAGTGATATTCATTCGAACCTCGAAGCCCTTGAAGCAGTGTGGCGGGAGGTAAAGAAAGCCGATGTTATCCTCTGCATGGGCGATTTGGTGGGCTATGGGGCAAATCCCAATGAGGTTGTGGATTTCTTTAGAGAGGAAATGAAGAAGAGGGAGATAGTCTGCGTGAGAGGGAATCACGATAATGCCATAGCCTTCGGTGTTGAATGGGGATTTAATCCCTATGCAAGGGAAGCAGTCAGATGGCACCAAAGGATTATGCGGACGGAAAATCTCGAATTCCTTAGAAGACTGCCCGTAAGGCAGCTTTTCACAGACGATAATGGAGATACATACCTTTTAATCCACGGTTCCCCAAGGGCTCCTCTAGATGAGTACCTATTCCCTTGGCTTCCGGATAGTGAGTTTAGGGTTGTGCTGAGCTATATGAAGCAAAAAAATCTGGTTGTCGGGCATACTCATGTCCCCATGCTCCGTATAGTTGACGGACGAAGGATAATAAACCCCGGAGGGGTCGGACAGCCGAGGGATGGGGACTGGAGAGCGAGCTATGCAATGCTTGAGACAAAAAAGGGGGAAATTGAATTCAGGAGAGTAGAGTACGATGTTGAAGAAGCCGCGAGGAAAATATTAAACGCAGGCCTGCCCCAATTTCTGGCTTACAGACTCTATGAAGGATATTAAATAAATAGTAATCACTCGTGATGGAGCCTCTCCTTTATGGTGCTTATCCTCCTGAGCTTTGACTTCACGGCGAGTTTTGCAGAATCCACTATGATGACTTCACCTATGCTCTTAACGGAGTTTATCGGAATCAGCAAAAGGCCCTCGTGATCAGTTACAAATTCACTCACATCCAAATCCTCATCCGGCTCGGCTACTATGACCAAAATATCCCCTGTCTCCTCGTCGAAGCTCAGATCATATACCCACCCAAGTCTTATACCCGTATCGGTGATTATTTCAACATCCCTAAGCTTTGAAGCTTTAATCTTCACCATCTTTGCCACCTCATATCGTTAAATCAATCTAAGAGTTATTTTGTCCACTTTTCATATATAAATCCTTTCCTCAAGAATTGAAAAGAAGAGGAAGAATCAACCCGTAAAGTAGTCAATTTCTCTGTATCTCTCTTTCCTCTCAACCCTTCTGCTCTTCTCAAAGTTCTCATAGTACTCAAGCATGTACTTCGTGATGCTGGGCTTGATCTTCTTCATGGCTTCCTCAAAATCCTTCTTCCTTACACGAAGCCTCTCCAACAGCTCATCACCCAGCTCTTCCATTTCCCTTCCGGCAATAGCTCTCCTTAATGTCATTAAAGCCGCTTCCCTAACTAGAGCTTCTAAATCTGCTCCACTGTAGCCTTCCGTCATTTTTGCAATTTCCTTCAAATTGACGTCTTCTGAAAGGGGTACCCTCCTGGTATGTACTCTCAAAATCTCCAGCCTCGCCCTCTCATCAGGCGCAGGAACAAGAATCAACCTATCAAACCTACCAGGCCTCAACAAAGCAGGATCCAAAATATCAGGCCTATTAGTCGCAGCA
>QMUB01000017.1 GCA_003663695.1 Thermococci archaeon
AAATTTGAATCAGGAAAAAATCGAAGATATATTTGAGATACTTGGAAGTAGGGAAGCTGTAGAAGTCATCGAGCAGACTGCAGATTTTGATGAACATGCAAAAACAATCAAAGCCCTTTTGAAGCATCCAAAGCTCCTTGCAAAACTTCTAAAGATTTCACCAACGCTGATAAGATATCTCCTCTGAGGTGATGGGATGGAGTGGGAGATGGGTCTCCAGGAGGAATACCTCAGGCTCATAAAAGAGGGCAAGAAGAGAATTGAGGGGCGTCTGTATGATGAGAAGCGGAGGAGGATAAAAGAGGGAGACATCATAATTTTTGAGGGAAAATTGAGAGCAAAGGTTAAAGCCCTTCGCGTTTACTCATCCTTTAAAGAGATGCTGAAGAAAGAGGGAATAGAGAACGTTCTCCCGGGGGTTAAAAACATTGAGGAAGGAGTTCAAATATACAGGCAATTCTACAGCGAAGAAAGAGAGAAGAAGTATGGAGTTGTGGCGATAGAGGTGGAGCCCATCGGGTGAACGGTTATTTCAAAAGTTTCACATCAAGACCAAACTCCCCCAGGGCGCCAAAGTCGCTATCTAGGGTCACCAAAGGAAGGTCGTTTGCCAGCGCTATGGCACCTATGAAGAGGTCTCTCAGAGGCATCGGCTTTCCTTTTTCACGCAGTTTCTTATTAAGGTAAGCGGCTATCTCGGCAGATTTCCCGTCGAAGGGGAGTTCAATCAGAGAGTTCAACCAGACGAGCTCTTCCTTCCTAGGGAATCCCACCAAAACCTCGAACTTCGTTATGGCAGTCACATAGAAGGTCTTGTCTATGGAAAGCACTTCGTTTAGGATGGCCTTGTTTCCTCGGGCGATCTCTATTATCACGTTCGTATCAATGACTGCCCCCATTCCTCGAACGCCTCCTCAAGCTCTTTGAGCCTTTTCTTAACCTCAACGTATTCCTCCTCGCTCAAAATCCCGTAGATACGTCTCAATGCCCCTGCGTTCCCTTTTCTCTCTCTTAAAAGCTCCCTAAACAGCTCACTGAAGGATTTTTTCCCCTTAATCCGGACGAGCTCGTTGTAAACGTCGTCCGAGATTGTGATAGTCTTTACCATGGAACCACCAATGTATTGAATGCATGCATCATATTTAAGTATTATCTCGAAGGAGAACAACTAATCACGAGGATCAACGGTAGGATAGAAATTGACCCATCTGGTTTACTTTATTTTCGAACTTCTTTTGAAGACATTCTGGAAAATTATCCAGGGCTTACGAGAGGTGGCTCTTCTGAAAAGTTAAAAAGAAAGGTCAGAGATATCTATCCTTCACCCACCTTATGAAGTAATCGGGGTTTATCCCCTCGCCAAAACTCCTCTTTAAGAGCTCCTTTGGTGGGTAGATGCTGCCCCAGCGGTGTACCTTCTCCCTCAGCCATCCCTTGATTTCGTCAAATTCCCCATTTCTGACCTTTTCCCCTATGTTTATTACCTTCTCCATGTATGAAGCTATCTGGGTGGAGAGGAGCGTTCCTATTGTATAGGTCGGGAAGTATCCTATGGTTCCATGTGACCAGTGAATGTCTTGAAGGATGCCCTCCTGATAGGTCTTTGGTCTTATGCCGAGCAAGTTTTCCATTTCGTCATTCCAGAATTCCGGAAGGTCTTTTGCTCCAACACCTTCATTTATCATCATCCTTTCGAGCTTGTATCTAAGGAGTATGTGGAGGTTATATGTAACAACATCCGCCTCTGTTCTTATGAAGTCCGGCCTCACGAGGTTAAAGTACCAGTAGATATCCTCCGGTGTGTATTCCCTTATGAACGGGAGATTCTCCTTCAGAATTGGATAGATGAGCTCCGCAAATTCCATACTCCTCCCTATAATGTTCTCCCAGAAGCGACTCTGGCTCTCATGGATTCCAAGGCTCACACCACCGGCTATGGGTGAGAACATAAACCTCTCGTCCTGCTGGAGCTCGTAGAGGGCGTGTCCAAACTCATGGACGGTGCTCAAAATGCTTCTCCTGAAGTCAAATCCTTCGTATCTTGTGGTAATTCTCACATCTCTTATCCCAAACTCTGTTGTGAATGGATGAGCCGAGACATCCAACCTGGCACGCTGTCCAAGAGGGTATCCAAATAGTTTAAGAATTTCGAGGTTCACTTTCTCCATTGCCTTTTGGTCGTATTTTTCCTTTTCAAGAGGGTGCTCCTTTGGAACTTTTCCTTCATTGAGGATTTTATCGAGGAGGGGCTTCAACTCCTTCTCAAGCTTCTCAAAGATTTTATCCACGTCCCTTGTTGTCAGTCCCTCTTCGAAGAGATCTAGAAGAGCATCATAAGGATACTCCTCGTAACCGAGATAATCCGCGGCTTTCCTTGCGAGCTCGATGTTTTTGTCGAGCCACGGCTCAAAGAGGGAGTAGTCATTTTTAGCCTTGGCTTCAGTCCATGCTGCCGTTGCCCTGCTGCTTACCTCACTCATTTCCCTGACAAATTCGGGAGGAAAAGCCCTTGCTATCTTCAGACTTCTGTTTAAAACCCTAACGACACCGCTTTCATATTCATTGAGTTCTTCCCCACCTGCTCTCTCTATGAGCTCAACAAACTTGGGTTCGAGCATGAAGCTCTGACTTAAAACGGAGAGCTCTCCCTGGGCAACGGAGCGCTCCATTATGCCCTCTTTGGGCATGTTAACCTCCATATCCCATCCCAAAACGCTCTGGGCGTGTCCAAGTGCCCAAATCTTCCGGTAGTGGCTTAATATTTCCTTAATCGTTTCGTTCTGGAAAACCTCTTCTGCCATTTTAATCACCTGCTTTTTAATCGGCTCCGACCTTTTAATATCTTTCGATGCATATCTAAGCGGAAAAAGGAGGTAGAAACGAATTACTCACGCTCATTTTGGCGCCCCGGCGGGGATTCGAACCCCGGATCTCAAGGTCCGCAGCCTTGCGCCCTATCCAGACTAGGCCACCGGGGCATCAAAAGGTGAATGTAAACTTCAGCTTATAAATCTTGTCATGCTGCTGACCGTTGTAAAAAAGTTTATAATTGGGTCTGCCCTAGAGAGTTGGGGATTGGAATGGACGACAGAACTCTTAGAACCATAGAGGAAAGCATAATCACCCTACTCATAGCGTGGCTCTCATATCTCTTCATATATCAAAACTACCTCCTCTACAGGTGGCACAGGGGCTTACCGCTACCATCAAGGATACCTGCTCTTCTTGGAGGGGTGGCATTTGGGGCATTATATGCCATGTACGCAGCCAGAAAGTTTGAAAGAGAGCTTGAAGAAAAAGAAGATTAAATTAAAATTTTTAAATTTAAAATCTAAATCTAACATCCAATCTAAATCTGAAGCTCATTTATATGCTCCAAGACCTTCACCATGAGCTCAACGCCCGCATCGACGTCCCTTTCATCGACAACTTCCGCATTTGAGTGTATGTACCTGGATGGAACGCTAATAGCTCCGGTTGGAACACCACTCTTGTTCAAATGAATCGCTCCCGCATCTGTTCCTCCCCCGAGGAGAATATCCCATTGATAGGGGATTTCATATTTCTTGGCAAGCTCTTCCATCCACCTGACAATTGTGGGATGGCATATAACCGAGCGATCCATTATCTTTATTGCAGTTCCCTTTCCCAGCTGGGTAACATGCTTGTGCTCTGGAGTTCCAGGAACATCAGCCGCAATGGTAACATCAATCGCAAAGCCATAATCGGGCTCAATTCCAAAAGCGGAAACCTTTGCTCCCCTCAATCCAACCTCCTCTTGAACCGTTGCCACGAAATAGATATCAGCGTTAGTATCTTTGAGCTTTCTAGCCGCTTCAACTAATGTATAAATTGCTATCCTATCATCGAAGGCTATACTAACAAGACGGTGTTTCCCAAGGCGCTCAAGCCTTCCATCCCATGTGATTATGGTTCCGATCTTAGCTCCCATCTCTTCGGCTTCTTCCTTGCTCTCGGCGCCAATGTCAATGAAAACCTGATCCCAAGTTGGAGCCTTACTTCTCTCCTCCGGTTTCTGAATATGTGGCGGGACAGATCCGCCAACACCGTAGATGTATTTGTTCTTTCCAATCCAGACCTTAAAGCGTTGGGCTATTAATGTTCTGGGGTCAACGCCACCGACGGGTGCAACCCTTAAAAAGCCGTTCTTTTCGATGTGAGTTACCATAAGACCTATTTGATCCATGTGTGCTGCGAGCATTACCTTTGGACCATCGCCTTTTTTGTGAGCTATCACGTTTCCGAGCTTGTCAACCTTTATTTCGTCAACATAATCCTTAAATGCTGCTATAACGACATCTTTAACTCCTAAAAACTCATATCCAGAGACACCTGGTGCCTCGACAATTTTCTTCAAAAGTTCGTAGTCCACCATTTCAACCACCTCAATCGTTTAGATATCCATCTTAATGTTGGGCGAGGGATATTTAAAGTTTTAGGTGGAGCTAGAGAGGGGATTGATGTGAAGAGCATATTAAAGCTTGAAATCTTGGAATGCACTTTCCTCAAACGGCTCAACCGATTTGTAGGGTTAGTTGATATAAACGGTGATATTAAAAAGGCTTTGATAACAAACACGGGCCGTCTGGAAGAGTTCATGATCGAGGGTAGAAGGGCTTTTTGTATTCCGAAGAGCGGAGGAAAGACGGAATTTGTTCTGCTGGGATTTCTTGAAAAAAATGGGAGGATAGCAATAATTGATACTAGAACACAGACTAAAGCATTTGAAAAAGCTATAGAACTAGGCTTAATTTCGTGGCTTGAAGGATGTTCAATCAAAAAGAAGGAGGTTAAAATTGGAAACTCCCGTCTCGATTACATCTTTAAGTGTCCAGATACGGAGATTTATGCTGAAATGAAGAGTGCTGTTCTCCGAGAGGACAATTATGCTATGTATCCCGACTGTCCAAGTGCTAGGGGACGGAAGCATATAAAGGAGCTTATAAAGTTAAAAGAAGAAGGAAATAAATCCATGATTTTTTTCATAGGAGCCCTTCCGGGTGTTGAAAAGTTCAAGCCCTACGAAGAAGGTGATGCTGAGATAGCAAGACTCTTGAGAGAAGCAAGAGAGAAAGGAGTTGAAATAAGAGCTTTGAGCATCTCTATGCTCCAAAATGGTGAAATAGTTCTGGAAAATGATGATTTAGAGGTTGAGGTTTAGTGGTGCTTGTAAAGAAAATAGGGCTGGATTCATCGGCGAGGGTAGCCTTTCAGAGTCATGCGCATACGGATCACTTCGTTAGTGGGGACATGATTGTATCCACGAAAGCTACAAAGTTTTTGAGCCACCTCCGAAAGGGTGGCTTCTATAAGGTTTATCCCTTTGGGAAAAGATTTTACATTGGAGATTACAGAGCAAGACTCCTTCCTGCGGGGCACATGCTCGGCTCTGCTCAAATCTACATTGAGTTTGACGAGTTTTCCCTTTTGTACACCGGAGATGTAAAATGGTTTAAGCTTCGCACCGCTGAAAAAAGTCGATTTAAAAAAGCCGATGTTTTAGTAATCGAAGCTACATTTGGGGTTCCTCATTTCAGCTTTCCATCACCTAAGGAGGCTGAGAAGAAGTTAATCGCGTTTATCGAAGAGGCTTTGGATAGGAGAAAGACGCCCACTCTATATGCCAATCAAATGGGAAAGGCACAGGAGATTCTTAAGATCCTCGATGTGCACGGTTATGCCGTTAAAGCTTCGCGTGAGATTATTAAAGTTGCCAGAGTTTATGAAAAGTTTGGGATTGATTTCCACAATATCGATAGGGATGGAGAGGTGGTTTTGAGAGGCTTTACGAGTGTGAAGCCTGAAAATGGTTTACATCGTTCTGAGCTCTTTGTTTCGGGTTTTGGGAGCTTAAAGCTTAGCAATCATGCAGATTTCTGGGAGCTGATGAGAATTGTGGAGAATGTCAAGCCTGAGGTGATTTTCACGGTCTACGGCTATGCGGAAGAATTTGCAAGGATTTTAAGGGGGTTGGGATACGATGCTCATCCTGTGGATGAAAGAGAGGAGTTATTTTCAAAAAGCTAGAACTTTTTAAAGCTCTTTTTTTGCACAAAGGAGATGTTCATGAAGATTAACTTAGAAGAGCGAAAAGTTTTGAAGATTGAGCTCAAAAAGGGATGGCCTCTAGAGCCATTCTATCTCCACTTTTTCTTTGACGCTTCTGAATTCATCATCTCCAGTCAGCAGTTTGGCGTTCAAATCTACCGCTGTCGCCACCGCAAAAGCATCGGCATAACTCAGCTTATGGAATGCTTTTATCCTCCCGGCCAAAAGAGCTATCCGCTCATCAACAGCCACAAATTTAACTGGCTCTCTCTTAAGGAGTGCAACTACAAAATCAGCTACCTCCACCCCTTTTCTGCGGGTTAAAATATAGTAAACTTCCCCGAGATTAACCGTGCTCATATAGAGACTGACGCTCCCTTCACGTGCTCTCTCCAGGTATTTTTCCACTTTTTCTGCACCCTTTTCGTCGGCCAGGTAAGCGAGAATTGCATAGCTGTCCAGGACAATTCTCATTTTTTAGCCTCCAGTTCTGCTTCCTCTTTCCTCGCTTCATCCAGAATCTCTTTAATTGATTTATCAAACGTTACCAGCCCTCTGAGCTTGGTTCCTTTCTTTATGGGCACTAAAATAAGCTCATTACCCATCTCAATTATCTCAACTTCATCGCCGGGTTCAATTCCAAACCTCTCACGGATTGACTTTGGTAAGACAAGCTGCCCCTTCGAGGAGACTTTTACAGTTACCATCTTACATTCACCAAAATATTCTTACACATATGACCTTAAAAATATTGTGAGGGTTATTCCCATACTGTCAGGATAACCACAACTTGACAAAGGGGTGGTTTTATCCTCTTTTACAGGCTTTATCCTAAAGTTTCTCCTCATCCTAACAGTGCCGTTATTCCTCCAGCTCCACTCCATACACTTTTTTCGGGTTCTCTATGTGAATTTTATGAACGTCTTCCTCTGTGAAGATGCCCATTTGTAAAAATGCTTTCGTTCTCTTTGGGACGGTTTTTGGGCCGAGAACCGCTCCGGGTCTTCTCTTATCATCGATGTAGTCCGTTTCCATTAAAAAGCGATTGCCCTGTTTTATTGCCTCTGCGATGTTCTTTTTGCTCGCTATTATGGATGGAAAAACTCCCACCTCCTCGGCTATCTTGACGAGCGGCGGTGAAAAATGTTTGACTACACGGTAGGGCTTTATTCCAACTTCTTTCACAATATTGCCTAGCTCCCTAAACTTTTCCTCGTTGAAGCTCTCCGTGTGCAGCTGGACAGCACAGTCCACTTCCTTTGCAAGTGCCATGCCATATTTCATTAGATCTATGCTGGCTTCCCATACTTCCTTACTAACTTCATAGTGGGGTCTTCCAATCTCTCCAATTGCTATGGCTTTTTGTTCTAGGCAGAGTCTCTGGGCATATTCAAGAGCTTTCATGACCTCACACTTTGCATATTCAAGGCCTTTTTTCTCGGCCAAATACACGAACTCCGCTGGGTGGACGCCGACAATGGCGAACGCTCTAACTTCAGTTTCTTTATTTATCTTTTCGACAAGCTTTATGTGGAAGTCCATAGCTTTAATGAAGTCCTCCGCTTTCATTCCTTCAAAGCCGTAATCGTGGGCACTCTTGTAAATAACATTTAAATGAGTTCCTCCTGCTCTATGAAATTGCTTCACGGCTTCGAGGAAAATTCCTTTGAATGGGTCAACATGAAAGTGATTATCCAAAATTATCATACCATCACCGGATTAAATTAGAGGGAGAACTTTTTAAACTCATCCCATCAATCTGAGACCATGATAGTGGGGATTCACGATGGACATGATGCGGGAGCTGTGCTTATTGATGGTGGACAAATTTATGCGGTTAATGAAGAACGCTTGAATAGGATAAAAAAGTTTAGGGGATTTCCCTCGCTGAGCTTGAAGAAAGTTCTCGAGATGGCCGGAGCTGAGCCTGAGGATGTTAAAATTATAGCAATTGCCGGTATTTTTAGAAAACACTCACGTCTTCTGGAACTTGAGAAAAATCTTGAAAAAGTCTTCGGAAAGAATTTTAAGAGCAGAGTTCTCTATGTTGACCATCATCTGGCTCACGCTTCCTCGGCATATTATACGAGTGGATGGCGGGAGGCAATCGCCTTAAGCATCGATGCCGCGGGAGATGGCTTGAGTTCCTCCATCTATGTGGCAAGAGATGGGGAAATGATTAGAATTGCCCAGAGCACATATTTGGACTCCTTAGGAGACTTTTACGCGTCAATTACAGAGCTCTTGGGATTCAAGCCCATGCGTCACGAGGGGAAGGTTATGAGCTTGGCGGCATATGGAAAGCCGAGCTACGATCTAAGCAATATAATAGAGCTCAACGGACTGAGTTTTGATAACAAGCTTAAACTGGTTGGAATTGAAGCCACGAAGAGGCTTGCAGAGCTTTTTGGATACCCTTTTGAGAGGGCAAAAGAGATAGCACATTCAATGAAGAGAGGGAAACTTCAAAGAAAAGCAGTTGAAATAGCTGCTTCAGCCCAAAAACACCTGGAAAATTTGATTGAAGAACTCGGGATAAAGCTCACGAAGTACGGTCTCCCCCTCGCATATGCAGGAGGCGTCGCTCAAAACGTTAAAGCAAATGCCATTTTGAGAAAATCCTTTCCTAATTTATGGGTTTTTCCAGCTATGGATGATTCGGGGCTTGCAATGGGAGCTGCCCTTTATGCAAAGGCTCAATTAGAGCGTCTTGAAGGCAACTGGAAGCCCTTTAAAATGAAGCATGTATATCTGGGCCCGGCTTATTCTAGAGATGAGATTGAAGATTTTTTAAGGCATGAGGGACTACGGTATGAAGAAAGACGGGATATTGAGGGATTTATAGCTGATTCTCTGAGCGAAGGAAAAATAATAGGGTTCTTTCAGGGGAGGATGGAATATGGGCCAAGAGCCCTTGGAAACCGGTCAATTTTAGCGGATCCTAGGAATAGGGAAGTTGTTGAAAGGCTCAATTTGGCATTAAACAGAGATGTATTCCAGCCCTTCGCACCTTCGATTCTTGAGAGGAAACTTGAAGAATATTTGGAAGATCCTTATCCAAACAAGTTCATGACAATGAGCTACAGAGCTAGGGAGAATATGAAGAGGGAAGCTCCCGCTGTTGTCCATGTTGATGGAACAACAAGACCCCAAACTTTAACCGAGGAGGATAACGCAAGGTACCACGAGGTTATCGAGCACTTCGAGAAGAATACCGGGGTTCCCATGGTGCTTAATACGAGCTTTAATATGCATGGTGAGCCGATAGTTTGCTCTCCTCTGGATGCTTTGAGAAGCTTTAGAAGAGCTAAACTTGATCTTTTAATTCTTGAGACGTTCATCGTGGAGCAATCTCAGCTCTGAAACCACTGGAAAACTTTTTCAATCCATTTATTATGAATCTCCCTCCCATAGAACCTAACCCGGCATGCAGGTGCCGTGATGGCTCCTATATACTTATCTGCAGCACCGTAATACATGATCCACTTTCCATGATATCTTATCAATGCTTCCCCAAAAACGACGTTGGGAACGTTTCCAACTTTCTCCCAGAGGAGTTCGGGTTTGAGTATTGGCTTTTTGGATCTTGCAATAACTCTGTAAGGGTTTGAGGGATCCAAAAGGACCCACCCAATAGCATATCCTTCCTTCCAGCTTGCTCCGTTATAAAAGAGCAAAATCCCTTTATCTGTTAATATGGGGGGAGGCCCGGGCTCCACAAGGCGCTCATCGAACATTTTCATCCTAGCCTCAAATACGGGATTTTTCCAATCAGCACTCCAGTTTATGAGATCATCGCTGTATGCAATCCATATCTTCCAGTCACCAAAAAACATAACATAGCTTCCATTTATTCTAACCGGAAGTATTGCACCGCTCTTTGTCCATGGCCATTCGGGGAAGAGCATGCCATGTTTCTCCCAATGTATTAAATCCCGGCTTGATGCTATTGCAAGTCTCGCTGTCGAGCCATCAAATGCGGTATACGTCATATAAAAAGTGTCATTGATCCTCACAATCCTTGGGTCTTCGCATCCCATTTTCTCCTCCGGAAGGGTGGGGGATATTACAGGAGCTGGATGCTTTTTGAAGTGTATACCATCTCTACTCGTTGCAAGGGCGATGTAGGATTTAAAATTTTTATCCTGCGCCCTGTAGAATAGGTAAACGGTATCATTAACCACAACTGCTGCTGGATTGAACGTTGCTTTAGCTTCAAAGGGAAAATCACCCGGTGAAATAATAGGTTCATCAGAAACCCGTGTGTATCCTTCAAGCGGAGGACTGCAATCAAAATCAAGCCCGGATGCCAAGAATCCTGCAATAAAAAACAGAGAGAAGGGTATGAACACAAGAGTTTTTTTCAA
>QMUB01000018.1 GCA_003663695.1 Thermococci archaeon
AAAAAAAGGATAATAGGGCAGACATGGTTCGTTGGAGTAGCTTCCCTTCTCTACATGGCAACCTTTATATTCATGAAGGTAAGTGAATTACCCTTATTTTTGCTCCTCTCCACCTTCGCCATAAGGCTCACTCAAAAGGCAAGTCAAACTTGATTGCCACTATCAAAGCGGGCTTAATGTACGGCCCTATGACTTTTATTATGCCCGGAGCCTGGGTGCCCTTCTTCAGGATAAGCATGGTCTCCATGAGCCCTAACTCCTCGATCCTCCTGACATCTCTTGAGTGCCCCGTGTTAATTAGAGCTTCCTCAATTCTCTCGCTTGTTGTACCGGCTATAAAGAGCTTGTCATGGCCATCACTGAGCCAGGACTTGAATCTTTTAAGCTGCTCCGGTGCAAAGTGAGCCTCAATCTCTCTGGCACCAAATTCAACCCTCTCAACCTCCACTTCAAGGGGCAGATTATTCACCCATCCAAAATCCTTTATCATTTTTCTAACTGCCTTATCCCCGAACTCCTCTTTGAGATAATATAAAGGTACCAGAGCATCCTTAGGTGTTGGTGTAAACACTCCTATATCAACGTAGACCCCATATCCTATTTTTCCCAAATCCACAAACCTGCCCTTATAAATTCCCCCTTCTCTAACACTCTTCAACCTGTAGGGGACCTCACCAAATTCCTCTCTGAGGAGGTTTGCCGAAATTTCCTCATCCTCACCTTCAAGATTTACTTTAACCCATTGCTTTTGAGTTATGGAGAGCTTCCATGAGACTTCCAAATCACCTATCAAAGAGCTCAATTTTCTGTTAAGCTTTTTAAAACCGCTCCTGTCACCATAAATCTTCTCCAGAATAACCATTTCCATGGCCGCACACCTCTTCCATTCGATAGGCTAACTAGAAAGCGCTGCTTATAAATGTTTGCAATGGTTTGCTGGGCTGCCTGTTGATGTGAGTGAATAGCTTCAGGAGGTGATACCCCAGTTATTAGTTATCTAACAGTGTGGGAAGAAGAGAATTAAACCAACCCAAGCTCCTTTTCGAGCTCGTGGATTCTCTTCTTAAGTTCTTCAACAATAGCAGAATTATCATATTCCTGAAGCATTGCGCCACAGATAGGACATTGGAATTCATACTCCAAAGCTTCATCAAAAGTAAGCTTTGGATGACCGGGATTTCCACAGTGATAGTAAATCTCCTGAGTTTCCTCCTCGAGCATTCTCCGGAGGGTTTTTAACTCCTCCATTTTCTTTGCCCTGAGGATCTCAGGAAGGCGTTTCGTATCCAAACGCCAGTAATAATAATACCATCCTGTTTCCTTATCCCTAATCCTCTTGAAATCCGCCAGCTTTGTATCATAAAGCATGTAGAGTATTTTGCGAACGGTGTTTACCCTAATTTCCGTAGCCTCGGCTAGTTCTTCATCTGTAGCTTCACCTTTCTTTTCAAGAGCCTTTATAACTTCAACGGCCTCTTCGCCCCCCATATCCATTGCGAGTTCAAGGAGTTCCTTCCTTCCCTTCCTTCTTGCCATTGATGAAACCTCCATCCTCGATTATTTCAGCTTAAGAATAATTTAATTTTGATAACTTAGAATTTGCCCCAATACATGCTGTCTATTTATAAACTATGTGTGCCCGCCTATATATATGTTTTTGTTTATAAAAGGCGTTCAATGAACAAAAATAGACAGAGGGTTAATCGCTAAAATACTCATCTACAAGTTCCTTGGCTGAAGGCTTATAAACTTCCAGAATCTCCAAATTTTCAATGACGTTTCCTTCCCTTAGTTCCAGCTTAACCCTCCCGCCATAGACCTGCAAATCCAATAATCCATATATTGCATCCTCTGCTTCGAGAGGAGTTTTAAATTTCATTATGAACTCCCCTTCCTTCTCATCAATGAGCTTGACCCAGTACTCGTTCTTTCTCTTGAAGGGGCGTGTTATCTTTGGTTTGAACTTTTCAATGACAACT
The DNA here is from genome assembly GCA_003663695.1 of Thermococci archaeon. Lineage (GTDB taxonomy): Archaea > Methanobacteriota_B > Thermococci > Thermococcales > Thermococcaceae > Palaeococcus. The sequence continues at coordinate 1,980 of QMUB01000018.1, forward strand.
TCCAATGGATTCACCTCCATCTCTCGGCAAATATCTAAGGGGACATGCTTAAAAAGTTTAGCTTCTCTAAATTTTTTAGCTTAAAAACTTTTAAGCCTTTCTCCAGCGGAAAATTAGGGAAAAATAGGAGGGTAAAAAATGATTACACTCGCACTTTACAACTCATATGACCCCAAAAAACTCCATGACGCCCATTTAAGGGCAATTGCAAGAGCTGCTCCCATATGTTATGCCTTCGAGTTTCATCTGGCCATAGTTGGATTTCCCTTCGACAACAAAAAAGCAGTTGAACTTGCAGAGGAGATAGCCCGGAACACAACCATAGGGGAAAGCGGTAAATACCTCATAGAGCTCTCAAAGAAGGACAAATTTCATGTGCTTGAATTCCCAAAGAAGGGATTCCCCCCGCAGTTCGGACATTTGGTTGCCACAACAAGGAAACCTGACGATAAAAAGGCAATAAAATCAATGGAAATCGCAAAAAGGGCATTAAAGGGAGAAAGTTTTCTCCTCTTAGTTGGGCTTGGAAGGCATGGACTACCGAAAGAGATATTTAAGCTTAGTGAGTACCATTTGGATATAACAGATGGAAGAGGAATAAGCCTTGAAACATGCACCGCGATAGGTTCAATTCCCGCCAAGATTAGAACTCAAATGGAGGCTTTGAAATGGATGAGAAAATGGTGAAGGAAATCAAAGAGACCGTGATTTTTCTTTTGATATCGATTGTGGTCGTTTTTGCACTTAACAGTGGCTTAAAAGTCGCTCTCCACACGGATTCCCCATTAGTGATCGTTGTAAGCGGTTCAATGGAGCCCGTCTTTCACAGGGGAGATGTTGTGTTGCTCAAAGGAGTAACCCCAAATGAGATAAGAATAGGAGATGTCGTTGTTTACAAGAGACCCTTCACAAAATATCCAATAATACACCGGGTCAGGGGGATAGAAGAGTATAACGGAGAAAAATGCTTCGTGATATGGGGGGATAACAACTTTATACACGACTTCTACCCAACTCCCGAAGGCGAAATCCCCTGCGTCCCTGGAAGCGCAATAGAGGCAAAGGCACTCCTGGTTTTTCCGAAAATAGGGTACATTCCAATGGAAATAAAGGAGAAGCTAGGACTGGCATAATCACATAACACAGCATTCATATAGTATCTCCACATCCCTGACTTCCTTCGCCCATTCAATAATTTTTCTCGGGGGATTTGTTATCCTATCGACACCCAGTAGAATGGCTCCCCTATCAAAGTCCAAACGCCATTTTCCTAAGGGACGCATACACCCTATGCTGAGTTCTCCACTGAATTTAGCACGAGCATATCTAACAACCTTCAGGCTTTCTTCAACACCCGGTTTTTTAACGTGCTCCATCTCCGTTCCCTTTGTGGGAATCAAAACGTCGAGAACGAGGACATCTATAGGATATCTCAGGAGCATATCAATGGCATCATACTCCCACCACACCTTTCCAAAGTCCAGACCTATGGTTATGTGAGGTGCCACCTTGACCCCTGCCCCCGTGAGAAGCTCCACGATCCTGAGATAATCCTCCACTTTTTTATCAATTTTATAGACACGTTTTATTACATCATCGCTTCCAACGAAGTCGAGAGAAACCGCATCCACGTATTTAATCCACTCCAGATCCTCTTCACTTATGAAGCCGACGTGGGCATTGATTTTCAGATTGGTCTCCCTCTTGATCTGCTTTATCTCCTCCGCGTATTTGTCAAGAGGAACCTTCAAGCGCTTATCCATGCCCCCGCTGAGGAGGCATCCCGTGTATCCCTGCTCCTCGAGACTTCTGCAGTAATCCACTAAATTGGCCTTCTTAACATGCCTCATGCCTTCGAGATAATGCTTCCCACAGTGGGCACAGTTCAAAGAACAGTAGGTGCCTGTTAGAGATATGGAAGGAAATTTAATGCCCGGGATGTAGATTTTAAGCTTTCTCATAGCTTATCCTCCAAAAAATAAAGGGCTACTTTAGGAAGTTCCATTCCTCAAGTCCGTAGCGCTCTTTTACGAGTTTTTCGACGAGATTGAGTTCATAATCCGTAAGCTCCCCTTCCTCAAGGGGAAACTCTTCAAAGAACTTCTGCTTCAGAAGGCCATATGCTTCGCTCATTGTAAGTTCAATACCTTCGCGTTCCAGGGTGGTGACCCTATCCCATATGCTCGTTATACCCTTATCTTGGAGTTTCTTTTTGGAGACCTTCAGAACCGAGGCTAGGACATCAAGGTGCGTTCTGTACATGAAGGTTCCGTGCTGCAGGATAACCCCCTTACGCCTCGTTTGAGCGCTCCCGCTTATCTTCTTGCCGTTGGCTATTATATCGTTGAGTCCCGAAAAGTCCGCTTCCAATCCGAGCTCTCTAAGGGCGCTTACAAGGGGAGATGCCAGAATTCTGTAGCTCCTCTCAATGTCCCTCAAATCCGGGTGAATGCCCTCCCCAACTATCGCGCTGTAGGTAATCTCACCGTATTCATCATGGAACACGCTTCCTCCACCCGTTATACGTCTCACCACAGGTATTCCAAGCTCCGTGCATTTCTCCAAGTTAACATCATGCCTGACGCTCTGAAATCTCCCTATAGTTATCGAGCTGGGCTTAAACACATAGAGCCTGAATGTGTCCTCAACCTTTCCTTTAATCCTCGCATACATTATGGCTTCATCTATAGCCATCTGGATTTCAGGTCTCGCTGCAATGAGGGGAATAAACCGCATGATCATCTCCCCACATTCGCTTCTATCTCCTCAACCTCATCCATCACTTCCTCTTCCTCCTCAAGAAGGAGCTGCTCTTCAAGCTTCTCTTCTATTGATGCCTTCCTCCTCTCCTTCATTGTTAGCTTCTCAGCCTCAGCCACCATGTTTAAAAGAACCGCTGCCAGACGGGCTGCCGTTTCGGTCCTCATGGAAGCCTTGGCTTCCACATCCTCATTGTGTATAACCATGCTGACATTTGCTGGTCTGAAGTTCCCGTAATTGTCCACATACGCCTCCCAGAGGCTCAGAGCGATGTACTTATCCTTCGCACCCATATAAATCCTGATGGTATACCTCGGCTTGTTTCCCATGCAATCACCATCTAGAAATATAACCTTCTCAATAAAAGGCTTTTCTCGAAAACTGTCCATACTGTGGGATAACTGCGGCATCATACTCCGCTTTCTTTTCCCGGAGTGGTGTCAAAAACTTAAATCTAACGCTTCACTGCTTATCCCGATGATCTCAACAGCACGAAATTTTTAAAACCGGGGGGATAATTCTAAAATGCCCGATGAAGAATTCAGCCTTACCTGACTCATGATGAAGGAGTGACGGACTGAGGGTTCTCAAAAGGTGATCTCATGGAAAGTGCATATAAGCCTCTCATGGCAAGTATCTTTGGGAATATCCTTCTGGCTATTTTAAAAATCGCTATCGGGTTCATATACTCAAGCCTCGCTCTGATGTCAGATGGCGTCCATTCACTCTCCGATGTTATAACGAGCATCATTGGTTATTTTGGTGTTAAAATCGCCTCAAAGCCTGCGGATAAGAGCCATCCCTTCGGACACTCACGTTTTGAACCCCTGTTTGCATTCTTTATAGGTATGGCACTCTTCCTCGTGGCTTACGAGATAGGGAGGGACTCGCTGGAGAGAATGCTCTCAAGTTACGTGCTTGAAGTGAATGCACTGATGCTGGGTGTTACGGTGGTTTCAATACTTTCAAAGGAGGCAATGACCCGGTACTCCCTCAAGGTTGGAAGAAAGCTCAACAACCAGATACTCATAGCCGACGCTTACCACCACAGGAGCGATGCCCTAAGCAGCGTTGCCGTTTTAATAGGACTTCTGCTCCAGAAATTCGGTTTTTCATATGGAGATGCCCTGGCGGGCTTTATAGTAGCTCTCCTGATAGGAAAGGTTGCGGTTGAGGTTGTGCTCAAAAATGTGAGCTATCTAACGGGAACTTCTCCCCCCTTCGAACTCTGCGAGCGGATAAAGGAAACCACACTCAGCGTGAAAGGTGTTGAAGGTGTTCATGATTTGAGGGCTCACTATGTGGGTCCAAAGCTTCACGTTGAGCTCCACATAGAAGTTTCCCCGAAACTCACGCTGAAAGAAGCCCATGACATAAGTGAAGAGGTTAAGAACAGGATAGAAAATTTGGACGAGGTTGAAATAGCCTTCGTCCACGTGGATATAAAGGGAGTTACAGATTAGAGAGGACATCCCTCAAATCTCTAAGAAATGCTTCCAGGTGTTCCTGTTTAACATGAGGCATCATAACAATTCTTATATATCCTCTGTGAGCACTTATCCCCCATCCCTTTGTCTTCAGGATGGTTTCCACTTCTCCGAGCTTCTCAGACCCAAAGGAAACTATATTGAGAACGGGCTCTCTTATAAGATGGACCCCACTCATGGATTTTATCCGCTCTGCAAACCATCTCGAAAGTTTCATAGCTTCTCCGACAATCGTTTTGTAGCCCTCAAAGCCGAGATGATTCAAAAGTGCCCATACTGCTATAGCATTAGCCCCCGGTCTTGTTCCGGTTATCATAGGGTGGGAAACCTTTCCTCCCGCCAGATAGGGAGCTGGAATGCTTATGGATTCCACAAACTTCTTTTTCCTGAAGATTATTCCTCCCGCCGGAATCGGCGCCATTCCCATCTTATGAGGATCTATTGTTATGCTCTGCACACCTTTGAGCTTAAAATCGAAGTCCGGAATGTCATATCCCAAAGCCTTGGCAAAGGGAATTACAAAACCGCCAAAAGCCGCGTCTACATGCAAGGGTACCCCATAATCCACTGCCAGGTCGGAGAGGGAAGGTATATCATCAACAACACCCAGACCCGTTGTTCCGGCTATTCCCACAATTCCTATCGTGCTATCGGTAATTTTATTCTCCACGTCCCTGACATCAACAGAATGGTCTTTTTTCAGCTTTGCCCATACGAGTCTAACATTCAAAAGATCGCTTGCCTTCAAAAATGAGAAGTGAGCACTCTCGGGGAGGATAAGTTCAGGATTTTCAACATCGCTTCTGTTTCTAAAAGCCCTAACCGCCAGGATATTTGCCTCTGTTCCACCGCTAACTATGTTGCCATGAGCTTTTTTTAGATGGAGGAGCTCCCCAAGCATCTGAATGGCTTCCCTTTCAATTTCTCTGCTTCCCACATGGAGCCCGGGATCTCCCAAATTTCTATCCATATATTTCATAACGACTTTTCGTGCTATTGGATGAGGATATGTGCACATTGAACCCAGAATCTTGCCTGAATCAAAGGTTAAATCCAAACTTAGACGCTTCTCAAGCTCTTCCAAAACTTCCTCCTCGCTTCTGCCGTTCTCTGGAATCATTCTCCCACCCTGCATAGGGTTGTACACCGCACGTTTAAACTTTGTGCTTAACCCTGAGCAGATAGGATTTGAAGAATATCGGAGTGGTAAGTGCCGTGAGCATGGAGACTATAACTATAGCCGCAAAGAGGGTTTGGTTAATTAGCTGACTCTCGAGACCAAACTTCAGAACCGCAAGTTCCAGGCTCCCTCTCCCTCCCATCCCAATCCCCACGAGGATCGCCTTGTCCCAGCTAAACCTGAAGAGTTTCATTCCAAAGCTGCATCCTATAAGCTTCCCCAGGATTGCCGCAAAGTAAAGGAGGACTATCAAGATTAAGTTTATATCATTCACCTCGGGATGAAATATCAACCCAACATAGATGAAGAACAGGGGGATGAAGAACTCCGTCAGAACAACCTGGAGTTCGCCAATAAGCTCGTTAAGCTTTATACGACTTATAATTAGGGGATCCTTCCTCTCCCGTAAACGGCTTATTGTGAGCCCTGCCAGATATGCCCCTATAATGCGGTTCAATCCAACCTCTTCGGCAAGCAGTGCCAGAAAGAACGTCAGTATCAGGGAAAAGGTGAAGAATGTGTTTGAGTCTCTTATTATGCTGCTGATCTTTTTGGAGCGTTTGAAGAAATATTCCGAGACCAGCAGAATACTCCCTATGAAAATTGCGATTTTAACCGTTAGAATGCCCAGAGAAGGAAGGTTAAACTCCCCTCTAGCTAAAGCGGTTATAACACCTATCAAATAAACGGCTATGATATCATCGGTAAACGCCGCCCCCATCAGAATTGAAGAGACATCTCTATCCGTTCTCTCACGCATTATAACTCCGCTTGTGACCTCAATCGCAGTATTACCCAGGACGGCACCTGCAAATACAGCTGCGGCAAGTCCATATTTTCCAAAATAGTAAACCGTCGAAAAGCCAAATATAAAGGAGAAAGCCACTCCAAAACTTGCCACAACAATGGCTTTAATCTTATTTGTGGCTATGGTGGCAAAATTGCTCGTTAAACCCGTGTAGAGCATCATCATGATTAAGCCAAATTCGGAGAGAACTTTAAGTTCCTCACCGGGAGATACTATGTTAAGGACAAAAGGACCAAGAACAATGCCCGTCAAAACATGTGCCACTATGGGATGTATATCCTTCTTCTCAAAGAGCCATTCTAAACTTTTTGCAGAAACGAGGAGTATTGAAAGGTCCAAGATGTACACTCACATCCTCCTCCCCAACAGTGCCCCTGCTATCCACAGCACCATTAGGATTATAGCCAAGATCATTGCAATCATTGCTCCTCTGGATGTTCCGAAGACTATTGGAATTGGGCCTATCATTATGATGCCGCCCCCTTCGACATCCGCCTCTCCCCCTGAGGCACTCATGATGGTTCCTATGAAGATCATCAAAAACCCGAGGAATATCACCGCCATTCCCAGCATTATGAGAAGCTCTCCCCTCATATTCATCATCATCTTAAATTAGGTCTTCACTTTTTAAATGTTATACCCATACCCTTGGACTAATATGTTATGCTCCTCAGAGCCAAATGCCGTTTAAGCAACAAGTGCATGGAGCAACCACGGAGTTCATTGCTCTCATACCCTGCCCTTCAGGGCAGGGACAAAAACTAACCCACCCTCACCTGTACCCAAAAGAGTTATTAAACTTTGAGGAATTCAAAAATTGAGGACAATGTTGGTGCTTGTGGATCTGGATGATACCCTCTGCAACACATGGGACGCAGCCAAGTGGAGTATCCTGAGGTTGCTTCCTCACCTACTGAGAAAGAGAAAGATAAGGGCACTCGTGTATATCCTGAGCCAGAGGTATAAGGAGCTCGAACAATCAAAGGAACTTCACATTCTGGATCTGGATAAAATCCTCGAGAATTTCATGGAAAGGGTCTATAGAAAAATTTCGAATAGAGACCTTCAAGAGATGGTAGAGTTAGTTGACAGAACTTTTTTCTCAAATTTAAAGCTTTATCCAGACGCAAAAGAATTTCTGGAAGAACTGAAGAATATGGGAGCTAAAATAGTCCTCGTAACCGATTCTTCTTCATACTGGCAGAGAAAAAAGCTCGAATATCTCGGGATTAAGGATTATTTTGATGAGTTAATAATAAGCGGTGAAACGGGGATAAGCAAGCTGGAGCCCCACAACTTTTTTCTAGCCAAGAAGATGTTTCCAAAGGAGAGCGAGATTTATATGGTTGGGGATAGGGACGAGACGGATATGAAGGGCGGGAAGACAATAGGGGCTACAACAATCCTTGTAAGGAGAGGTTATTTTCAATCCAGAAGGCATGAACATGCAGATTATATTGTGAAAGACCTCCTGGAAGCCCTGGAGGTGATAAAAAATGAGCATGAAAAGCGAGCTTAAGAGGAAAGCCCTTCATCTGACAGGTTTAACAGTTCCCATCATTTACCTGCTCTTCGGAAGAACTGTGACTATCCGCTTTGTGTTATTCTTCTTTGTTCTCTTTCTGATTCTGGAGCCCTTTAGAATTGTGGAAGAACTTAGGGATAAGGTGAAGAGGAGGCTGCACCTCTACATGAACGAAGAAATTGTAAGCCACATTGAGAAGGAAATAGACAGCCTGGCCAGAGAGGAAGAAAAGAAGAGAATAGCAGCCCATATTTACTTCACAGCTGCAGCATTAATAGTTCTATATTTCTTTCCTGCAGAAATAGCCATAGGCGCGATCACAGTTGCAACCCTTGGAGACGCCATAGCAGCCATAATAGGAAAGCCCTTTGGAAAACATCGCTTTAAAAACGGGAAGAGCCTAGAAGGAAGCTTAGCATTTTTCATAACCGCCCTTCTGATACTCGTCCCCCTGATAGACCTGCCCCACGGGATAGTTGGAGCTCTAGCCGGGACATTAGTGGAATTTCATGGACTTCCACCGGACGACAACTTCTCAAATCA
>QMUB01000019.1 GCA_003663695.1 Thermococci archaeon
AATCCCGTTGCTATGCCCACGATGAATTCATCAACCTCCCTTATCCCGACCTTTTTAACTCTCCCCGGCTCCAGTTCATCTTTAAACCTCCATATTATCCTTCTGGGGTCAAGGAGAAGCTCCTGCTCAACTGCATCGAGCACATCCTCATAATCATGGAGAACTTCGTCCTTTTTTGTGGAGTTCATTCCAAAGAGTGTGAGCTTTCCCGTCTGCCACTCTCTCAGGAAATATCTAGCCGTTTCCTCCAAATCTACTTCCCCACCCTTCCTTATTATGCCCTTTCTTTTTCCTATAGCTTCAAGGATTTCCTCCTCATCTTCAAATTCCTCTATACCATACCTATCAATCAGAGCTTCCTTTCTAGTTTTCCAGATCCTTTTAATGAGCTTCAATGCCGGGGATATTGGGTTGTCTATCTTATCTGCTGGAAAACCTCCTTTGATGACGAGCTCATCGAAATCTTCTATTGGAAGAATTCCAGGCGAATCTATAAGCCAGAGTCTTTTGGAGAGCTTTATGAGCTGTTTCCCCTTTGTATAACCCGGCACTGGGGCGGTTTTCACAGATTTTTTTCCCTTGAGAACATTTATTATCGTGCTTTTCCCTACATTAGGGTATCCTATCAGAGCTATTTTTACCTTCTCTCCTTCGCCTTTTTGAAGCTGGTTTGCGAGCTTTTTAATTTCTCTCCTGAGTATTCCTGTCCCCTTATGCTCCCTAGCACTTATAAATACCATAGGGATCCCTATATTCCTCTCCCTGTACTCTTCGGCCCATGACTTAGGGACGAGATCCGCTTTGTTGAGCACTATCAAAAGCTTTTTTCCTCTTTCTCTGATCAAGCGCTCGACTTTTTTGTTCCTAGTTCCTGAGGGATCCCTCGCATCAACAACCTCAATTACAATATCCGCCTCATCTATTACCTCTTTTACTACCCGCCATGCTTTCTTCTGCTTCATCTCTTACCACCATTATCTCAAAAATCACGGTACCTCCATCCGTATAGGGATAACCGGGGTCGAGGCATTGGACATAGGCTTTTTCTCCTCTCCCAAGACCTAATTCACTCGGTTTAATACCTTTTCGGAGGGCAACGATGTATGGGAGGAAAGAGGCAAAGGCATGTGTGCAAACTGCATCCGTTTCTTTCAGGTTAATCTCCGAACCTTCTATAACTATCCTATCCCCCTCTTTGAAAACCGGGCATTTCCCCCTAATTTCGACGACCGTAATTACCAACCTATCCATGTTTTTCACCGAAAGTTAAATAAGGTTTGGAAGGTTATTAATAACTTAGGAAGTACAGGTATTTATGTATAGCTCTCACGGGGTGCTTAACGTGTCTGAGAATATTGAGGAAAAAATTAAAAGATTGAGGGAATTGGGGAAGGCTGCCGCTGAACCTGAAGCTCCCTCCCCGGGACCAAAACCGGGGAGAATACCCGCAAGACCTCCAAAAAAGCCTTCTAAGATCGGCAGTCTTAGGGAGAAGGAGAGAAGAAAGAGGATTCTAATCGGAGCTGCAGTGATTAGTATAATCCTGATAATATCCATCGCAGCAGTCTATGTGTACCTACAGGGAAAGGCAGCTAGGGAATTGGAAGCAGCCAAACAGGCTAAAATCAATGAGGTAAATGCTTATTTTAAGGGCAACCTGACTAATGATCCCGTAAAGAAGCAGCTTATTGAAAAAATACGGGCCGCCCAGAGTGTGGAAGATGTTGAAAAGATTGATGTAAAGAAAGCATATCAGGATAGGTTAAAGGAGATAGAAGCCGCTAGAGCAGCGGCAGAGGAGAAGAAGAGGATGGAAGAATTAAATAAAGCCAAAACAGACAAATTAAATGAAGTTGAGCTGGATTTCGAGCCCCTTCTTAACCAGCCGCTCCCGGAGGATTTGAAGAACGAGGTTGTGAACACTTTGAATTCTCTGAAGGGCAGTATAAACAGTGCTCAATCAAAGGAGGAGGTAAGTGCCATTAATCCAACGCCCTACATAATTGACCTCTGGAAGAAATACTACTATTATCTCATTGATTCGGCGCCTTCCGAGAAGGTTATACTGAAGAAGGGTGCTGAAAAGCACATATATACCAAAGTCGAGGCGAAGTATGAGATAAGCAGAATTACGGAGTATGGGGAACTCCTCCAATACTCTATTGAAAAGGCTCAAATGGTCAAGATAGCACTTGTTCTGCCGAGGAAGAATGTGGTCGGTGGATATATGGAACCCGGGGCTAAAATACAGATTTTTGCTCAAAACAAGAGCAAGGTTTACATTAAAGTTGCGGATGAAGGATTTATAGATCTGGTGTTACTTCCCACGCAGGCTGGATCAATATCCGTTAGCGAAAGCCAATCCAATTCCAATTTGTATAACAACCAAGCCACCACCACATACACCTCTTCAGAGCAAACAACCTACCAGCCAGGAGCTTCTGTAATCTCTCAGACAACAAACGAAAACGAGCAGTATTCAAGTGGTCAAACTTCCTCGGAATCTTCAAGCGCATCATATAACTATAATGTTAACCTCGCGGAGGTTTTAAAGGCTCTGGCTGCGGATAAATTGAACAACCCTGATGACATCAAGGAGACCCTTGAAAAATACGGATGGAAAGTCATGGACTTAGAACAAGCCACTAGGATGCTTACGATGGATCCGAACACTCCTGTGCTTGTTATAGTGGAAGTGCCTTCCGAGTTTGTGTCGGATATACTGACGTACCAGAATGAGCTATACATAGCTAATGTGGTCGGATGAGGTGATGTCCATGAAAAAACTCTCTTTCTTTTTTGTCCTCCTACTCCTCTCATCATTTGTTTCTGCGGGAGTGTATCCCATCCCAGACCCTAATGGGAAATACAACAACATCGGGATTCAGGCTTATGTTTTGATGGACTTAAATATCACGTTGATTAATAGAGGGCCCTTTGATAAGTTCATTTTAGTTAATCCCGCCTACAATTATACGATAATGAGGAATAGAGGGGACAGTATGGAGATAACAGGTTCCAGCGGGAGGATAATATACCTCGACTTAAACCTTGAAAGGAACATGCTTAATTACTACATCGGTTTCTGGGTGAAGCCCTATGAAACTGTTAAAATAAATGTTAAAGCGGTGGAGGCATGGCCTGTCAATTTAACGAGTGAGGATTATAAGAATCTGGCAGACGTCGCCTATAGCAACCGCTCCGCGGGGTATATACATGGAACACCAGTGTGGTCGGGTGTCATAGAGAGCCCTGAGGAGAGCATATTCTATGAGAGCGTAGTCCCGCAGATGATTGTTTATCCTCAAAAATACTACACATTGAATAAAATAATCCACGTAGATGGCTTTATAGACGTCTTGAGGTATGAGGGGAAAGTCACCCTGGTGCTGAAGAATGTGCCCAATGATGAAGGAAATGTTTTCATGACATATTTTGCCGTTGGAATGCCGGTTATATTTGAGGGAGCGGAGACATATGACTTTACACCAGACTACACCATGATGTTCAGCGAATACATGAAGGATTTCCTCCCAAGCTATACCAACAAGGAAAGCTCTAAAAAGGAGATTGAAACTAAGACTCCCACCAGCAAATTCAACATGTACTCCCTGACAAACAAACTCCTAACCGGCGAGGACATCAAAAAGGAAAACCCAGACATGAAAAAGGTGCAAAAACCTTCCTTTGACTTCCCGGTGTGGATTATCTGGCTTGGAGGAGATAAAATAGAGATAAGTTATAGAGTTAAATGGGATAACAGAGGGAAGGTGAGTCTTTTTGGAGGACAAAAAGAAAAAGAAATCAGGTTTATCCTGGATAGAAGAGATATTAGGTAATGAAAATGCCCCTTTAGACACGCTCATTAAGAGGGAAGAGTCTGCCCCCAAGAGAGAGGAGATTCCCGCAAAACCGTCCAGCCTATTTGATATCCTCCAAAGTGAAAAGCCAAAAAAAGAGGAAATATTGTATGAAAAGCCAAGTGCTGCTCCCACAGTAGCCGAGCATAGAAAAGGAATGAGCCTTCAAGATTTGCTGGGCAAACCGGAAAGTGTTCCCTCAAAGATGTTCATGCCCTCCGTGGAGGGAGAGGTTAAGGTTCTCGATGCTTACGGCAATATACGTATAATCAAAGCAAAGGGAGAGCCTGTCCCCATTTATGAGCTTAGAATACCAGAATTAAGCAAAGAAGAGCAGAAACTCTTAAAGATGGTTAGGGATAGGGCAATCGTGGAAATCCAAATTGATCCAGAGAGCATACCCAATCCCGAGGAGAGAAGGAGAGTATTCCTGAAGGCGGTACGATCAATGGTAAAGGAGATGGCCCCCAATTTCTCGGAGGGTAGGATAGAGGTAATCACAGAGCTCATAGTGCAAAACATGATTGGATACGGAAGGCTGGACCCCCTAATTAGAGATGATAATTTAGAGGAAGTAATGGTAATAGGGACAAACAAGCCTGTATATGTGTGGCACAGAAGGTTCTACATGTGCAAGACAAATATCGTTTTTGAAGAAGATAAGGAGATTCTCAATATAATAGAACGCATTGCAAGGGAGATAGGTAGAAGAATAGACCAGCAGAGCCCTCTTTTGGATGCCCGTTTGCCCGATGGATCGAGAGTTAATGCAACGATTCCCCCAATAAGCCTTGAGGGGCCGACAATAACAATTAGAAAATTCAAGAAGGATCCCCTTACGATTATAGATCTCATAAAGTACGGGACATTAAATACGGATATAGCTGGACTATTGTGGATAATGGTTGATGGATTGGGCGTGAAGCCCGCTAACGTATTGGTGTCTGGAGGTACGGGTTCCGGAAAAACAACCCTATTGAACTCCTTAGCCATGTTCATCCCACCGAGTGAGCGTGTTATAAGCATAGAAGATACAGCAGAGCTTCAATTGCCAATAGAACACTGGGTGAGGCTTGAGACAAGACCACCAAACATTGAGGGCAAGGGAGAAGTTACAATGGATGATCTGGTCAAGAACACACTACGTATGCGTCCCGATAGAATCATCGTGGGTGAGGTTCGTGGACCTGAGGCAAGGACAATGTTCACGGCTATGAACACCGGACATGATGGTTGTATGGGCACAATCCACGCTAACTCCGCCCGTGAGACTATAGTAAGACTTGAAAGCCCGCCCATGAATGTTCCAAGGATCATGATTCCCGCCCTGGATGTAGTTCTCATGCTCGTTAGGTTCCACAGCAGAAAGAAAGGAACCATAAGAAGAGTAACGGAGATTGCAGAGGTATCCGGGATTGAGGGGGAGAGCGTGCAGCTCAACAAGCTCTACAAGTACGATGCAGCCAAAGATGAGCTGGTCTCGACGGGAGTTCCCAGCAGGTTTATGAACATTTTATCCCAGCATACAGGGATGACTCCCATGGAGCTTGAGCTTGAGAAGGAAAAGAGAAAGCTTGTGCTTGACTGGATGATAGAAAGAGGTATAAGGAGTATCGAAGAGGTAGGTCACTACATACGCGAGTTCTACATGGATCCGGAAAGCTTCCTAAAAAGGATAGAAAGGGAGAGCACCGTGGAGCTTTCCCAGAGGGCCCAAAAACTTATGTAGGTGGGTTAAATGGGACTTGGGGATAAGTTCATTCACTTTTTGGAAAAGCTCGGAGAGAGGACTATGGAGGTCAGCGAAACCAAGGTACTTAGGCGTATCCCTGAGAGGGCCACGATTCAGGAGAGGCTGATACTCCTAAAGCAGATGCAGAAGGAGATAGAGAAGGAGAAGGTCAGCAAAACGGAGAAGGAAGTTGAAAAGATACTTGAATGGAGGGAAAAAGAAGTTCAGAGACCCTTGGGGGAGAGGCTTGCGGAGACACTTTTGAAGTACTTCAAGGGCCCGATAGAAGTCCTCACCCAGTCAATTAAGGGTTTGGATTATGACCTATACAGGGCAAACATTAAGACGACCAAGGAGATGTTTGTTACACAGATGATAATCACCGCAACTGTTCTCGGAATATTTTCCCTCATATTTGCAATACTTATAGAGATGCCCCTTGATCTTTCGATAATGATAGGTCTTCTCGGATTCATAGGTGGATTCCTCTACATGAGGAACTATCCAAAACTCACCTATCGGGGCAGGGTTGCAGAGGTTGAGAGGGCCTTGCCCTATGTGCTAAGGCATATGGGTTCTCTCCTGAGCGCCGGTGTGGGTATAACAGAGGCTATGGTCTCAGTTTCAATCGCGGATTATGGCCCCATATCCGAGGAATTTGAGCTTATTATAAGGGACATACGCTCGGGTGCTTCCTTCGAAGATGCCCTCTTGAGATTTGAGAGGAAGATGGGTTCGGAGAGCATAAGCAGGGTTACAAAGCAGATACTCAGAGCAATGAAGTTCGGTGGGAACTTGGCCGACATCCTTTACAAGCTGGCAGAGGATTTCTCATTCGAGTACAGAATGAAGCTCCTCGATTATGTCCAAAAGATAAATGGATTTGCCTTCATTTACATGTTCTTAAGCGTTGTTATGCCAACGATGTTCATAGTCGCGATACTAGCCGCTTCTGCAATGGCAAAAACTTTGGTAATACCTGTTCAAGGAATGGCGGTGCTCCTGCTCTTTGGAGTCCCTGCAATATCCATTTTAATGGTCATAATGATAAAGCGTAGGGAGCCAAGGTGATGAGAATGGCGAGAAGTGTACCCCTACTCCCCTCATTTGTAAAGGTTGTCAGGAAGATAATCCCCCAAAAATGGATAAAAAAGTACGATGGCTATTTATATTCAGCAGGAATTGGGTTCCTTGCTGCAGAGTATCTAACCGTAACACTCCTAGCTTCACTGTTGATAGGGATTGCAGCTGGTCTCTTTAGACCATTGTACGGAGCCGGAGCATTTCTGGTGGTAGCATTTGCTATAGGGATTTTCTATCCTTACTGGAGAACCGCTAAGAGGATAGATGAAATGGAGAGGATGCTCCCCGACGCCTTCTTTTATCTGGCAAGCTCTCTAAAGGCAGGTGTCTCGTTCAGCGAAGCGCTTGAAGAGCTCATAACGGCAAACTTTGGTGCACTCACCGACGAGTTCAAGAAGACGGTTTCCGAGATTAAGAAGGGAAGACCCACCGTGGAGGCGTTGAAGGCTTTTGCATTTCGTAACAAGAAATCCAGCGTTATGTACCGCTCAATGATGATAGTTATTGAAGCCCTCGAGAGGGGTGCTCCAATGGCAGACGTTCTCGTGGCGGTTGCAAACGATGTCCGTGAGGTTCTTAGGATCCAGAGGGAGAGGAAATCGTCCACTGGAATGCAGATGATGTTCTTTATGGTGGCTAGTGGAGTTGTGGGCCCGATAATTCTCGGAATAGTTCCACAGATAATGGAATCAATGGTGAGTGCCGGGACATTCACTCTTCCAATAGACTCTATAAAACTTGTGCTGCTCGGATTCGTGGCAATACAAGCCCTAATTTCGGGGCTTGGAATAGGTGTTATAAGAGAAGGGAAATTCTCGGCGGGAATAAAATACGGAATAGGATTGATTATAATGGGTGTTGCATTCTTCGAGCTTATAGGCCATGTAAATATAGGATTGTAAAAGAAAGCAAAAGTATAAAGTAGAAGGATTATTCCCCTTCCGTTTTTGCTTTTTCAACATCAACAATTTCTACCTCAAAAATGAGGGTTTTTCCTGCCAGAGGGTGATTAAAGTCGAGGGAAACGCTCTCTTCTTTAACCCCGGAAATCTTGGCTATTCCGCTGTCCGTCATGACATACATCCCAACTTCGGGGGTTAAGCCCGCCTGCTCGAATTCTGCCTTGAGAACATCAATTATCAAGTCATCTCTGGGCATTCCATATCCGAGCTCAGGAGGGATGGTAACCGTCTTCTTCTCTCCAACTTCCATCCCAATCAGTGCTTCATCCAAGCCCTGAATCAGCTCCCCAACACCAACATTAACGCCAAGTGGGCCGTATTTCCTATCCTCCAGAAATATGCCCTCCTCCTTAGCAATATCCTCGTAACTCGTATCAAAGACCTCTCCATTTTCAAACTTTCCAATGTAGTTAAAAACTACAAAATCTCCTTTCTCAACTTTCATATTTTTCACCAACGTGTAGTATTCAAGTTTAGTTGGCCGGAGCACTTATAACGCTTTTGGTCAATACTACCCATTTCTGGGAAAAGGATATAAGGGATGGAGGAATATACTAAAACGGTGAATAACATGGGCTATTTTTTGAACATGCTTAAAGAGGAATTTGGAAATCTTAAAGTGAATGAGATATACTCCACAAAACTCGGTGGAAGGAGTGTGGAGATCCTGGAGGTTCTGATGGACAAAGGCAGGTTTCTGGCAATGTTCCAGAGCGAGGAAAAGAAAGGAGGGGTTTATCTGTGGTCCCTGATAATCACGAGTGCAAAGAACACGAGGACAATTAGGGGAATGGACAGGATGGACAGCATGAAGATGAGGATAAAGGACAACATAAAGTCAATAATTGAAGGAATTGAAGAGTGATGCCCTTACTCCTCCGGGAGCAGGTAGTAGAGATAGTGCGGTCTGCTGCTAAATTCATCGATGTAGACAACGGTGCCATCCTTTGGTGGTTTTAAATAGTGCACTTCACCCTTTTTTGTTGTTACTGCGGCAAAGCTGTCGCTTTTTCTGACTCTATTTCCCACACCAGCTATCAAGGTCTTCACGTAGCCCTCAACGGGCAGTATAAGTAATTTATCGCCTTTATAGAGCTTAATTTGAGTTCTCCTGTCGGGTAGAATTATAATCACATCTCTCTCCATCCTCATCTCGTTCCTGTCTACATATAAGTGAAACCTGTCGTAAACCTCCTTGCCGAGAAATTTCGCCTTCCCGGGCGATATGAAGTCCGGAAGCTGCTCTCCCGCTTTAAGTTTGACCTCTATATTTCCCTGAACAACTATACACTCCCTCTTAGCCTTTTTATCATCATCAAAACATTCTTCATAAGATATCTCAGCGAACAGCATTGGAATCTTCTCCACTTTCACCACCATCTTAAGTTTTCCAGAGGAGTATTTAGCTTTTTGCTATAAGTCCAGAACAGAAGATCTATGGTGCGGGGGGAGGGATTTGAACCCTCGAACCCCTGCGGGAGTGGATCTTGAGTCCACCGCCTTTGACCAGGCTCGGCAACCCCCGCGCAGAGCGCGGCTTTCATATGCCTATACGTCTAGCCAGTTTTAAAAACCTTGCGGTTGCCCATCTCGAAAGGATTAAATCAAATGAGAGCCAAATAGCTCCGATGGCGTATGTATGTTGTTATAGTCTATGATGTTAATGTTTCACGGGTGAATAGAGTTAAGAAGTTCCTGAGACAGCACCTCCACTGGGTTCAGAACAGCGTTTTTGAGGGAGAAGTAACATCAGCGGAGTTTGAGCGCATAAAAGCGGGAATTTTGGATTTAATTGATGAGGATGAGGACTCCGTCGTTATTTACAAGCTCCGCTCAAAGCCAAAGAGGGAGACATTTGGGGTGGAAAAGAACCCGCTGGAGGATATTATTTAAAACCATTCATTCCTGAACAACTCAAAACCACGCTACTAACGGCTCATACCCCGCAACACCAACGAAATGCCTCATCAGTTTGTAAGCCTCAAGCCGTATGAGCCTCTGCTTTGTAACGTTCTTCTTCAGCCTTGGGTGCTTCACGCTCGTTCTCATCTCCTTATTGTAGATCTCGATTACCTTACGCATGCCCTCCTTCGTCAGCAGAATTCCGTTGAGCTCCTCTCGAAAGTGCTCCTTTTTGATTATTCCTTGGTTTACCAAACGATTGGCTATTCTATCGACTATTACAGGTTTGAATATCTCGCTCAGGTCGAGGGCGAGAGAGAATCTCCTCTCTCCCGGCTCGTGAAGGTAGCTCACCGTTGGAACCAGCTGTGTGTTGTAGAGCTCCGAAACAATTGTGGCGTAGAGCCTTGAATTGAGGAAGTTTATAAGCGCGTTCATCTCATTTTGAGGGGGTCTTCGCGTGCGCTTCACTA
>QMUB01000020.1 GCA_003663695.1 Thermococci archaeon
AAAAAATGATGAATGGATATTTACTGACAAAAATAGAATGGCTTTTAGCAGATAAAACTTGTAGGTATGGAACAGATTGGAAACAAGCAGTTTGGATTTGGATAAAATTTGTTTTGGGATTTTTTTCTCTTGTGTATGTTATACTTCACTCTATGGGATGGGGCACTATTTTAAGTTCAACAGATAATTCTCCTATTCTTATTTTACCTACGCTGTATAGTGATACAATTATTGCTGGATCTACACTGGGCTCATTGGAGAAAATGATTAGTTGGGGCTTAATTTCGCTATTTAGAACAGAATATTTCAGCATAGTTACTGCAACAACCTTAGGCTATGGTGACATGCATCCGATTGGGGTAGCTAAACTTGTTGCAGCACTAGAAGCAATCTTTGGAATGTTCATGTGGGCAGTATTCCTAACAGTATTTGCCAGAAAGTATATGAGGTAATTTAACTTTAGTATTCAGTAGATTGAATGCTAAATATGGAGAACTTGGGGCACGAGGGATGTCAGAAAAATAATAGAACCGTGCCCCCAGATGGAAAGATTTTTAAAAGGGGAATGGGTTGCAGTTTGACCATTCTGGCATCTTTCGGCCTTCCCCTTTACCCCTTCACTTCAGCGAGATGTCAGAGCAGGGGGTTAACGTAAGGGGCACGAGAGAACGCTGAAAAATAATCAGAACAATGCCCCTCGAGAGAAAGGTTTTTAACCTAAACCCTTTGAATGTGAATGGAAGCAAAGTTTAAATAAGCTCGGACTAAATTGTGCCCTAGATACTTTTCACGTTCACAAGTGAAGGAGGGATTTAGCATGGCGAGATATAAACCGCTTGCAAAGAAGCTTAGGCTTGCAAAAGCTGGTAAGCAGAATAGAAGGATTCCCGTCTGGGTAATCGTCAAAACAAACAGGAAGGTTATGAGCCACCCCAAGAGAAGATACTGGAGGAGGACAAAGCTTAAGGAGTGATGAGCTATGGCGGAGGAGAAGGTTTATACAGTCCCCATTAAGAAGATCAAAAAGATTGTCCCGAGATGGAAGAGAGCTCCAAGGGCAGTCAAGTTCGTTAAGGAATTCGTAGTGAGGCATACAAAGGCTCAGGAGGTTATAATCGGACAGGATGTAAATGAGAAGATCTGGGAGCGCGGCATTGAGAAGCCTCCGAGCAAGCTCAGGATCAAAGTAACCCTCGAAGAGAGGGAAGGTGAAGAGGGCAAGATCAAGGTTGCCGAAGTTCACCTCGCCTGATTTTAAATTTTCTTTGTGAGGGGAGATAATGCATATAGAAAGGCTTGATTTTGAAAATTCACCATACCTCGGAGTGTTTGGGTTAGCCACGGATAGGATAGCTCTTATTAGGGAAGGACTTCCAGGGAATAAGCTTGAAATCCTGGAGGAAGTTTTGAACGTTCCTTTAATTGAGACGAGCATTATGAAGTCTCGTATAATAGGGCTTCTGAGTGCAGGAAACTCCAAAGCAATTTTGACAACCTACTATGCTTGGGACCGTGAGCTGGAGTCGATTAGGAACTCCCTAAAGGAACTCGACATAGACATGCGCGTGGAGCCCATCATGACCTCACACACCGCACTCGGAAATTTAATACTAACAAATGACACTGCAGCTCTAGTCAGTCCAAAGTTCTCTAGGGAGGAAGTTAAGATTATTGAGGATGTTCTCGATGTTGAAGTCGAGAGGGGCCTTATAGGAGAGTATCACGCTGTTGGAAGTGTGGGTGTAGTTACGAATAAAGGGGGGCTTGTGCACCCAGATGCGACTGAGGATGAACTTGAATGGCTTGAAGACCTTTTCAAAGTTGAAGTTTATGTTGGAACCGCCAATATGGGAGTACCCTTTGTCGGCTCATGCATGCTGGCAAACTCAAAGGGTGTTGTCGTCGGGTCTCTGACTACGGGGCCCGAGATAGTCAAGATTGAAGAAGCACTTGGATTTTTGAGGTGAGAGGGATGGAAGTCAAGGTCTTTAGGATTAAGGGAGCTTTTGAAAAGAACGGAAAGAGGGAAGAGTTCACAAAGGAGTACAGGGGAGTAAGGGCAGAGGATGTCAAGGAGCTTGTGTACTCGGTAATCGGGAGCAAGCACGGCGTTAAAAGGAACAAGGTATGGATCGAGAGCGTCGAAGAGATAAAGTCAGAGGAAGCGGAAGATCCCATAGTTAGAAAGCTCAGCCTCTAGCTCTCTTTTATTTTCCCGTTTTGGGGTGTTTGGTTTTATAGGGTGCATAGTGTTTGGTTTTACATAAAACCCTTCTTAAAAATTAAAAATCTTTAAAAGTGCTCCTTCTTAATTGAACTGGGTGATGGATATGGGTGAGGAAGCACTTCAAAAGTTGGCTTATGAATATCAGCTTCTGCAGGCTCAGGCTCAACTTCTAAGTCAGAATCTTGAGCTATTGACCCTTGGGATGAATGAATTCAGTGCAGTCAAGGGCACATTGGAAGAGCTTAAAAAGGTTGAGGAGGAAAATCCCGAGATACTGGTTCCCATAGGTGCGGGCTCATTCCTGAAGGGCAAAATTATGGACAAAAGGAGTGCTATAGTCAGCATTGGTGCCGGTTATGCCATGGAGAAGAGCATTGACGATGCAATAGCATACCTGAACGAAAGAATAAAGGAGTATGAGGATGCTATAAGGAAGACCCAGGAGTCACTTCAAAAAATCGAGCGCAAACTTCAGGATTTGGCAGTTCAAGCCCAAAAACTCCAAAGAGAGCAGGCAATGCAGTTCAAAGCCCCCAAGAAGTGATCATTTGATTTGAATCGCTTTGAAATTACGGATTTTTCTATATTTTACATCTACTTTGAAATCGGCTTCGTCTTTTAATTCCCTTTTAATTCCCAATTCAATGCAGAATCTTAGCTTGAAGCTTCCATGTCCATCCACCGCTTTTTTGATGCCCATTGTCTCCAGAAGCTTCCGGGGTTCTAGAAGCATGGGGTGGGTGATTATGAGAAGAGGTTCGGTTAGAGATGTGCGGCTGAACTCCATGATCCTCTTTGTTTCCAGTATGCATCTCTCAACCCTCTCATCGTTCGCTCCAATGATTTCCACCTTGGCTCTTTTGGCTTTTCTAAATTCCAGGGCCTGTATGTATCCTTTGAAGCAGTTCTCCCCCGGCTCCACTATGAGTTCTGCAAAATCTTCATCTCCTATGATCCTCAGGCTCCTCTTTGAGAACTTGAATTCATAACTTGGAAAAGTGTACAGCAGTAAAACATTTTTAAAATGTCCCTCTTTTATCCTGAAGCCCGGAAGTTTGACTTTACCCTCTCCCTTTTCGTTCAGGATTATCCTGAACGGTCTGGGGATTATTCTCGCCCTCTCTCCCTCAAAGCTCTCTTCGGGCGTGAAGCTCTTTGAAACCATGTATCTAAAGCCCCTTCCTCCGAGACGCCAGCTCGCCCTTAGATTGAGAAATCCCCTCTCGATTTTCAAGGGCACTAATTATTTCGTCCCCAACTATCTTCAACCCGTTTGAGATGGTTTCAACCTTCTTCAAGTTCTTCCATTTAATGTACCAGATCAGTGCCATCATGAAAACAGGAATCCCAATGGCAACTGCAATTATCACGAATCCACCATTCATTGGTGCCCTCCCACAGCATGGATTTAAAATTTCATCATCTTATACCAATCTATGGTTTTCAAAAGCCCCTCTTCAAGTGTGTACTTGGGCTCAAAGCCGAGCCTTTTAATTTCCTCTATATCCGCCTGGCTGTGCCTTATGTCCCCCGGTCTCGGCTTGTCGAAGAATATGGGGCTCTCAGATCCTGCGGCATCTATTATCTTTAGGGCAAGCTCCAGAATTGTCGTCCTTTCGCCCCGGGCAACGTTGAAAATCCTCCCGTTTGCCCTCTCCTTCTCCGCAGCTAATATGTTTGCCATAACAACATCCCTAACATATATGAAATCCCTGCTCTGCTTTCCGTCTCCGTAGATAATTAGGGGTTCTCCTCTAAGGGCCCTGTTGATGAAGATGCTTATGACTCCTGCATATTGGTTGTATCCCTGCCTCTCGCCGAAGACATTGAAGTACCTCAGGCAGACACTTGGAACTCCGTAGAGTTCGTAAAAAACCCTGCAGTAATATTCACCGGAAACTTTTGTTATTCCGTAGGGCGATAAGGGCTTGGGCTTTTCACTTTCTCTTAGGGGCAGGCTCTTGTTGTCCCCATAAACCGCCGCGGAGGAGGCAAAGATGAGCTTTCCATTCCCCTCGGCTAGAGCCCTCAGAATGTTGAGCGTCCCGAGCACATTTATTTCCTCCGTGAGCATGGGATTCTCCACGCTTTCGACGACGCTTACTAGGGCAGCCTCATGAAAGACATAATCGGCCTGGGAGATTACATCGGCAATGCTCTCATAGTCCCTGATGTCCGCCCTAATGAACTCAACTCCTTCGGGAATGTTCTCCTCCCTTCCGGTATACAGGTTATCTATTATCACAACTTCATTACTCCTTCCAAGCTCCTCGGCTATGTGGGAACCTATGAAACCCGCTCCACCGGTGACCACTACAAGCTTGTTCTTCATGGTGCATCAAAAAAAGTATGACGGAGGGTTTAAATCAATTTTCATGGCACTCAGGATAACAGGGCACCAACAATACGCTGCTGCAGTATTACCCTCACCTTACTAACTCTCACAGTATGAATAAACAAAAAGAGAGGTCAGGGCTTTATGGGAGGTCTGAATTTGTAGCCATAGAGTATCAATCCATCCCCTTCGAACTCCCTTATCTTCCTCGTAACCATCTCGACTTCCATTCCAAAGTCTATCTGGTTTTCATCGACATCCGTGAGCTGTGCCAGCACTATGGGACCTTCTTCAAGCTCTATTAGAGCCAAAGGATACGGCCTGAAGTACTCAAATCCGCTGGGTGGGTTTCTAACTATCGTCCAGCTCAAAACCTTTCCTTTTCCGCTCAATTGAACATCTTCCATCTCTCTGCTTCCGCATTTAGGGCAAACCTGCCTCGGAGGGAAGTAGATTTCCCCGCATTCCTTGCATTTGGTCCCAACCATGCGGTATTTCTCCTTAAAATGCCTCCAATAACGGGCAACCTGCATAGGTCTCCCCATTTCAGACCCTCCTTAAAATGTTGATTGTTATGTTCGAACCCGTTCCGCCTATGTTCTGGGTCAAAGCGACCTCCGGGTCGGGTACTTGGTTTGGAGCTTCCTCTCTAAGCTGCCACACCGCTTCTATTGTTTGATACACTCCCGTTGCACCTACGGGATGTCCCCTTGATTTCAATCCTCCGAGGGTTTGTATTGGGTAATCTCCATCAATAGCTATTTGACCTTCAACAGCAAGCTGGGCTCCTTTTCCTTTTTCTGCAGCTCCTATGGCTTCAAGGCTCAATGCAGCCATTATAGTAAATGCATCGTGAATCTCAAAGAGGTCTATATCTTTCACGGTGATTCCAGCCATCTTATAAGCCCTCTCCGCCGCAACCTTTGCAGCCTTTAGTGTGAGGAGATCCTCCCTGTTTGCAAGGTTTATGGTATCAATCGCCCTTCCAATTCCGGCAACTTCTACCATCTTTGCCTTGTCCACAAATTCTCTGGCTTTCTCTTCTGTGGTTATTATCACCGCAGCCGCTCCATCACATACCGGAGAAGCATCAAAGAGCTTTATTGGGTCCGCTATGTAGGGGCTCTTTAAGACAGTCTCAAGCTTGATCGGCCTCTTAAACATTGCATAGGGATTCTTTGCACCATTTGCGTGTGCGTTGACAGAGAAATGGGCTAAGTCTTCCTCTGTGTATCCATATTCCTTCATGTAATAGCGCATTACGAGCGCGTTTAATGCCACGAAGCTTGCTCCATGGAATAGCTCGTACTCTCCATCCGCTGCATAGCCGAGGTATCTTGTGGCATCGGTTGCCCATGCATCCGTCATCTTTTCCACTCCAATAACGGCTACGACATCTTCCAAGCCACTCATAACGGCTTTTACACCTTCTTGAACAGCCGCCCCACCGCTTGCACATGCAGCCTCGATTTTAACGGCGGGTATGTTTCCCAAGCCTGCAAAATCAGCTATTAAAGCCCCGAGGTTTTCCTGCTCTATGAATGAGCCTGAAGCCATATTTCCAACATAAAGGGAGTCAACCCTGTCAACTCCGGCATCCTCCATGGCGTTGAGCAAAGCTTCAACGGCCATATCCCTCAAGCTCGTCCTCCAGTGCTCTCCAACAGGGACGGCACCAACACCTATGATAACGGCTTTCCTCATTTTAATCACCTCATAAAATGTATTTGCTCCTGTGCTTTGCATATAAAGCGTAATCTATGTACTTCTTTCTGTTCACGTAATCCATGGTCTTTGGAGCTAGATCGCGCTTTTCCTCGATAGCATCTTGAACCACGAGGGAGAAAGCATCGCTTCCGGCTCCGCTTCCAAAGCTAACCCAGAGAATCCTGTCTCCCGGCTTCGCAATGTCCAAAACTGCGCTGATTCCCACCAAAGTTGCACCGCTGTACGTGTTCCCTATTATCCCGCTTAGCAGTCCGGGAAGGACCTTCTCCTTTGGAATGCCCAAAATCTTGGCAACTGTAAGCGGGAATTTAACGTTTGGCTGGTGGAACACGGCATAATCAAAATCGCTTGGAGAATAGTTGAGTTCTTCCATCAAGCCTTTGGCGGCGCTTATTATCTGATGGAAGTAAGCGGGTTCTCCTGTAAATCTATTTCCGTGTCTTGGATAATGTTCGTGCTGTCTCCTCCAGAAGTCAGGTGTGTCCGTTACATATGAATAGCTCCCTTCAAAATAAGCCAGCGTTTCACTATCCTTCTCTCCCACTATATAGGCGGCTCCACCTGCGGAAGCCGTAAATTCCAGATGATCCCCGGGTCTTCCTTGAGAAGTATCGGCTCCTATTGCCATTGCATACTTAGCCATTCCGCTTCCAACAAACCCTATGCTTGCTTGGAGTGCCTCTGTTCCTGCCTTACATGCGAACTCAAAATCCGCTGCGTCCAAATCCGGTGTGGCGCCTATGGCCTCTGCGATCACAGTCGCACTCGGCTTCACGGCATAGGGCTTTGATTCGGTTCCAAACCATAGAGCTCTAATCTCCTTGGGGTCTATTTGAGCCCTCTTTAGGGCATTCCTTGCAGCCTCAATTCCTATGGTTATGGCATCCTCATCCAGATTGTTTACGGATTTTTCCTGGATTGGAAAGCTGTTAACTCCCCAAACCCTTCCAATTTCCTCTGCTTTTATGCGGTACATGGGCACGTAGGCTCCATAACCAACAATACCAACTTCTTTATTTGGTTTCAGCAGTTTTCCCATCGGCATCACCTTGTTAGTTCATAAGAGTTAAATTTCAAACGTTCCTTGATGGATAAAGCGGGTTATTATAAAAGCCTTTCGGTGAAAGTAAAAGGAGAATTCGTCGATTAACGATAGAAAGGGCTAAAAACCTTGTTCACAAATATCCATTGGTGAACATTTATGAAGTATGAGATTTTGCATAGACCGAGCTTTAGTTTGGTTGAAGTTGAACTTGAGGATGGGGAAACCGTGCAGGCAGAAGCCGGAGCAATGGTACACATGAGCCCCAACATAAAGCTTGAAACAAAGGCCAAAGGGGGAATTTTTGGAGCATTAAAAAGATCGATGCTTGCCGGTGAAAGCTTCTTTATAAACAAATTCAGGGCTGAAGGTGGAAGAGGTGTTGTGGGATTTGCACCCCCATACATGGGAGATATAGAAGTCTTTGAGCTTGATGGGACATTATATGCTCAGAGTGGTGCATTTCTCGCCAGCTCTGAAAATGTGGACATAAATACAAAATGGGGTGGAGCTAAGACCTTCTTCGGAAGGGAGGGACTTTTCTTGCTCAAGATGACGGGAAGAGGGACAGTATTCCTCTCGAGTTTTGGTGCGGTTTATAAGAAGGAGCTTCATAACGAGAGATTTATAATAGATACAGGGCATCTAGTTGCATTCAGTGAAGGACTTGACTTTAAAATCAAACGTGTTGGAGGGCTAAAGAGTACACTCTTCAGCGGGGAAGGGTTGGTAGCAGAATTCTATGGTACGGGAACACTTTACATACAAACAAGGAGCCTGGACAGCTTTTTAAGCTGGATTATCCCCTATTTGCCCAAAGGAGATTGATTCTCCTTTTAAATTAATTTAAAAGGAAGAGAAATGAACTCATGGTTTTCTGACAACGATTAGAGCGTGGTCCTTTTCGTAGGGTTCAAGGGATATGCGCTCGACTATTTCGAAATATTCTCCTAGCTCCTTCTCCACTTCATTGAAAACCTGCTCCGGAGGTTTTGTAACATCGATGCTCCTGCTCTTGATGGAGATCATGCCATAGCCACCGCTCTTGAGATATGCCTTTGCATTATCCACCAGGATTTTTGCCTGTGTTGGCTGGGCAACATCCTCAAATATAACATCCACCTTGCTCACAAGTGCCCTGTATTCTTCAGGCTTTGTAGCATCTCCAAGTATTGGAGTTATGTTCTTTCTCTCATAAACCAAGGGTACGAGCTCCCTGAGAACGCGAGGAGAGAATTCCACACCGAATATCATCCCATCCCATCCAACGATGTCGCTAACGTGCGAAGCTGTGGTTCCGCTCGCAATTCCCAAATAGAGTATACTCTTTCCGGGTTTTATTGGAAAGTTCTTCAGTCCCTTCAATATTGCAGCTCCAAGCTTTGAGCGTCTTGGATTCCAGATTCTGTATTCCTCCTTGTTCCAGTTTATAACCCGCTCACCGTAAACTTTCTGTCCCGGAACGAGGTTCTTTGTGGCTATCCTTTCGGTTCCATCATCCTCAATCACGACATAGACACCGGGGAATTTGTGCTTTTTAACGTTCATCTAATTCACCCCCTCTCCTTCTTTTTCTTCTTTTTCCTGCTCTTCTTCTTTTCTTTCCCTTTGAATTTCTTCCCTTTCTCCTTCTTGCTCTTGAACTTCCTGCCTTTTTTCTCCTTCTTTGGCTTTGGTTTTTCCTTGCGTTTTGGTGGGTTTGGATACTTCTCCTTAATCTCCTTTATTCTTGCTTCAATCTCATTTCTAAGCTCCTCTGCAATATATTCACCCGAGAAGTAGTCCACTCTTGCGGCGATAGCCAATTTTCCTGCTAAGGCTCTAGCTATTTTTCCGCGCTGCCACCATGGTGAGCGATTTACATCAGGATACTGATAGAGTATGCCGTGCTTCGGGGGTTTTGCTCCACTTCTCAAATGTCTAAAAAGAGCTTTTTCTGCACCCAGGACCTGTATCGTCGATGCAGGCATTATTGCAAGCTCCTTCAATCCTCCTGCCAGGCTTATCAAGCGTGCCCCAAGCTTTGCCCCAACAATAGCCTTCACGTTTGGTGCCACATCGTCCATAGCCATCTCTATGTAATCCTCAATTTCCTCTCTAAGCTTGTATAACCTGTCTATCTCTTCGGCAAGATCGCGAATTGCTCTTATATCCTTCTCATCCATCCATGCTCCCATTGATTTCTCAGCAGCTTCCAATATCCTCTTAAATTTCTCCTCGCTGAATCTGAGCTCTTCCATGCTTGTCTCGCTTAGGTTATCCCGTCTACCGATGAGCTTAACGAATGTTACGAACTGCTGGTGTTTTGGCAGCAGTTCATCTAGCTCGGGGAAGTGAAGGGTGTACCACTCTCTCAAACGCGCAACCAGGAGATTTATGACCTTGTCAATATCATCGAGTGCTTCTATTGCCTGGATTACCATTTTATCTCTTGCACCACTCTGCTCTTGAATACCGAGCCTTGTGAGTGCCACACCAACTTCGAAGTACTT
>QMUB01000021.1 GCA_003663695.1 Thermococci archaeon
AGGGTTCCAGCGAGTTAACCCCTCGCCAGCGGGCGGTTCGGTTTGCGGGCCCATCACCATGAGGTTCAGCCCGCAGGCCCGGTCTTGGGCCCGTTACCCCTACCGCAAAACGGTTAGGGGTTATCGTTTAGAGGTCACTCCAATGGTTTCAACCGCTCGAAGGCAGTTTTTGAAGGGACGCCTGACGGCGTCAACCCCCCAACGCTGGAGGGTAACGTGAAACCCCTCATCTCATCGGGTTGTTTTACGGTGGCCTCTTCGAGGCATTATTACATTGCAAGAGTTTAGAATGGTTTCAGGGTTTAGGGCTCCTTGGGATTTTACTGCATCCCCGCCCTGAGGCTTTCAAAAGAAAAATGTCACATAACAGTCTGCCGTATCAAAGAGAAAAGGTTTTATCCAAAGCTGCAAAAATTATAGCGGTGGTAAATGATGGAGTTTGACATGGGCAGCATGCTTGGAGATATCGGTGTGGGCGGAATTGTTGGATTTATAAGCGGCTATGCCCTGAAGAAGTTTATAAAAATAGTGCTCGCTTTAATCGGAGCTTACGTTATAAGCCTCTTCTGGCTACAGCAAAAGGGGGTTATATCAATAAACAGAGATGCGCTTTTCAATCTTACCCAGAGCGCTGCAGGGCAGGCACTTGGATTGGGAGATAAAGTTTTAGGGATCCTACCCGGAGGAGGGGCTTTTGTAGCGGCATTCTACCTCGGATTTACAAGAGGATAAAGGTTAAATTCCCTTGAATCCTTCTCCATTATATGAGCTATGAAAAAAGGGTAATCCTGAAGCACTCAGCAGCCAGCATTGTGGCACTTGCATTGTTTGGAATCAGCAGGTTTATATACAGCCTCTTTATATCGAGAAAATTTGGGATAGAGGCTCTGGGAAGTGCAAACTCTCTTATAAGTCAGGCGTTTTTAATCGCAATTCCCCTGAGTTTCTTTGCTGTAGGTCTGGGGAAGTATTCGGCAGAATTTTTGGGACGCGGACAAATTGAGAGGATACGATCAATGTCCACAATAGGCTTCGCTTCAATACTTATTGGCGTTGTTCTCCTCCCTCTCAATTTTTATCTGGCGCTGATTTCAATTTTTAGAGCATTCCAGCTCACATTCAGAAGCTTCTTCTACGGGATTCACAGGGGAGAGGTCTATGCCTATATAACACTCGCAGCTTTTTGCGTGTTCCTGCTCTCTTTCCTCATTTCAAATATATATCTTCCCTATATTGCACTTTTGGGCGCTGTGACACTCCTGGGGGTGCTCTACAACCTAAAAAACTCCCTCTTTTCAAAGCCCACCTCAGAGGACTTTAAACTCCTACTCGCCTATTCATCAATGGCTTTCTTGGGAACCCTCGCGGGCGTCTTTTTAATCCAGGGCCCTTATTTCATGAGCGAAAAGCTGGGGAGTGCTACCATAGCAGGCAAGGTGTCCGCTTCACTTTCGGCCGCCTTCCTTCTAACGTACCTCCCGCAGGTTCTCCAATCCGCAATAATGCCCCTCTACTCCTATAAATACGGCAAAAATGAAATGGATTATGTAAAAAAGCTTGCTGAGGGGACAACTGAGATTTTGAGCTATATAATAGCTCTTATAACCTTCGGGGGGCTGATTATCGGGAGAGAGATTCTCTCATACATGTTCGGCTTTTCCTTGGGCAGAGAGTTTTACCTTGCCTTAATAGCTATAGAAGTCTACATAGCGTATAATCCTTCAATAGTGGCACTATCATCGACCCGCTACATAAAGGACAGCACTTTAATTTCCATATTTGGTGCTATTGCCACTCTCATCGCATGGTTTTTCTTAATACCTGCAATGAAGGAGACAGGAGCCATGCTGGGGCTTCTAATCGGTTATGCTCTAATATTTTCAGGGGTGGCATATTTTTCAAAAAAACGGCTTGAAATATCCTTAAAGTCATACAAACCTCTCCTGTTTGCCCTGCCACTCCAGGTAAGCTTCTTAATATCCAAAATTGCCGTGATGTTTGCCCTGATAGTATATCTCTATCTAATGAAGGAAGAAGCCAGGAAGGGGTTGCACCTTCTGGGAAAGATTAAGGGTGGTCAATAGTGACCACTATTCCTTTATATCATAACAAGCCAATTCTAAATCAGGGAACATCATGGCAGATGAGAGAGACATAGAGAAGCTTGCAAGGGAAGTCGAAAGTTTGAGGAATGCTATGAAGGAGCTTATGAGAAGCTTTGAGCTGGCATCCCAGCTGGCACAGAATTACATCAAGCTTATAAACATGTACGCGCAGTATGGGGGTCTCGGTATAGACGTCATGATACCCCAGATAAAGCATGACCCGATCGCGAGGGAAATTGTAAAGATACTCTTCGATAAAAAAAGCGCCAACATAAGTCAGATAACGAGGGAATTGAAAGCCAGAAGGGGAAAGGCCTCCCGGAATACGGTGAGAGAGAAGTTAAATCGGCTGGTGGAGCTGGGAGCTGTTGTGGAAATCGAGAACGAACATAGCAAGGAGTACATTCTGAACAAGGATGTGATCTCAAAGTGGTTAGAATTGATCGGTATCCCCATCAACCTTGAGCAGATATAATATTTATCGAGGTGGTTGATATGGAGTTTGATGAAGAAAAATTTGAAAGGGAAATGAAGAAAAAAGTTTTAGAAGCTATGGAAAGCGGGCAAGGAGCTCAAAAATTAATAGAGGAAACCCTGAGGGAGCTCACAAAGCAGCTGAAGGAAGCAAAGAGTGAGGAGGATGTAGAACTCATTGAAAGAAAGATGGAGGTTCTGGAGGATATGATAAAGGACATGAGCAAAAAGGGCCATGGGGATAAAGAAGACGTGGAAGAGCTTAAAGAGGTCTTGGAAACTGTTTCCCAGCACCTCCCGACCATAATGGATTCAATATTCAGCCCTCTAAAAACCCTCCTAAATGATGTCTACGACCCAGAAAAGTCAGAGAAGCTCGGTAAAAACGTGGCGAACTTCTATAAGGAGCTTATAAGTGCAGGTATGGAACCAGACAAAGCCTTTGAGCTTACAAAAGAATACATGAACAGTGTAAATATCATAAAAACCCTTGCTTCTGAATTTATGCAGAAAAAAATGGGAGAAATTAAGGAGCTTGAAGGGCTTAAAAACCTTGGCAAAAAGAAGAAAAAGATAATTGAGGAAGAATTTGAGGAGGAGCTTTGATGATACTTTCCCTTTTCAGGCTCTCTCTCATACTTCCAAAGCTGCTCTGGGAGCTGGCCGGTATGAAGAGAGCCATGAAGAAGGGGAGAAGAGCGTTTAAACGAGCTTTAATAAAAAGTGGCATGCCCCCGGAACTTGCAGAGGAGCTTACAAAGGATTACGCCCTTTTGGATGAAATGCTCACCTTAAATGGCATTCTGAAATATGCAGGGATACCCAAAAAAGATGCCCCCTATTTTAGAAGCCCGGGAACAAGCCCGCTGACCGAAAGATTTAAGTCCAACTTTTCTTAACTTTAAGTTAGAATTAGGGGGTGAGCCTATGAATGAGATGGGGAAGATTCTGGATGTTCTGGGTAATGAGACGAGGCGCAGGATACTCTTCATGCTCACCAGAAGACCTTACTTTGTTAGTGAGCTTTCTCAAGAACTTGGAGTGGGACAAAAAGCCGTTCTAGAGCATCTCAGGATTTTGGAAGAAGCAGGGCTCATAGAAGGAAGGGTGGAGAGAATACCCCGGGGCAGGCCCAGGAAGTATTATGAGATCAGACGCGGCTTTAGATTGGAGGTACTCCTAACACCCCACACCTTTGGAACCGAGATCTACGAACCAAAAAGGATTGCAAAGAGGGAAACGTACGAACATGCAAAGGAGCTCATAAAATCCCAAGAGCCAATAGAGATGAAGATGAGGGAAATTTCGGAATTTCTAATGGAAGTGGAGAATAGGATACAGGAGCATTTGAGAATGAAAGCCGAGCTAGAAGAGGTCAGGCTTTTAATTGAGAGTTATCTTAACAATTTAATGAGACGGCTGGCCAGGGAAAACGAGGAAGAATTCGAAAGAATGTGGCGTGAAATTGAGAGGAGCTTTCCAGAGGAGATTCTCAGGGAATTAAAAAGGATTAGAAAGGAGGTTTACAGAGTTTAAAGGATCTTTCCTTCTTCCTTCATCCTTACAAGCTTCGTGATATATCCAGCAACCCTGTTTCTTATGGTCTTGCTTGTTATGTTTGTAAGCTCCTCGACCTTCTTCTTGTTGTGTTCGAAATCTTTGGTAAATTCATTGGGGTACCTATCAAAGAGCTCCCTTGCGGTTCTCTTAATGAAACCTTGCCTAATGTTTCCCATCTAAACACCTCCTAGCTTTTTCAAGTGGTTATCATTATCCATAAGGCAATCAAACATCAGCGTTTTAAAGCTTTTCCCTAAACAGGCGATGCTGCTGGAATAATGTTGGCATGCTTGGTAAGGTGTGGTCTCAATTTTCCCCACATGCATTATCAGGATATCCACCAACCCTAACAATGCTAACAGACAAAAACCAAACACCCCCCGAATGCACCGGAGTTCACCTGGGAAAAGGTTTATAAATTCTACACCCCTTTAATCGCTTAGATATTAATCTAAGTGATATCCATGAACGGTGAGTTGAGAAGGAGGATTTGGGCACTTGCATGGCCCGCAATACTCGCAAACATAAGCTCAACACTTGTCAACCTAGTGGACATGATAATGGTTGGTCAGCTCGGCTCCCTCGCCATAGCAAGCGTTGGTCTAGGAGGACAGTTCTCGTGGTTCATGATGCCCGTTATGTTTGCCGTTTCAACTGGAACCCTCGCTTTGGTGGCACGTTTTGTGGGAGCCAAAGATTTTGAAATGGCTGAGAGAGTGCTCGAACAGGGTATCTACCTCGCATTCCTCACAAGCATTCCGGTACTTTTTTTGGGGTTGGTGTGGGGAGATGACGCTCTCAGAATTATGGGAGCAAGTCAGGACGTGATAAACCTCGGCTACTCTTA
Source organism: Thermococci archaeon (assembly GCA_003663695.1). Lineage (GTDB taxonomy): Archaea > Methanobacteriota_B > Thermococci > Thermococcales > Thermococcaceae > Palaeococcus. The sequence goes on from QMUB01000021.1 coordinate 4,987, forward strand.
TATTCGAATATTCTTTTTGTTTTATCCGATAAACTTCATGGGCTTTGCGGCATATAGTGCTTTGAGGGGTGCGGGAGACACAAAAACTCCGATGATGCTTGGGATTTTAACCAATGCAACCAATGTAATCCTGAATTATCTCCTCATATTCGGGAAGTTCGGTTTTCCGAGGATGGAGGTCAGAGGAGCCGCTCTCGCTTCCGGAATCTCCATAACCATTGCATTTATGGTCGGTTTGGTGCTCTTCCTCAGAGGACACTTAGTTTTAAAACTAAAGCTGAATCTGCTGTTTGATGTTGACATCATAAAGCGTATTCTAAAAATAGGAATCCCGGCAACCATAGAGAGGGCACTCTTCAGTTTCTACAATTTCATATACATAAGCATAGTGACGCGCTTTGGAACCATAGCCCTAGCAGCCCATCAGGTGGGCTTGAGGGTGGAGAGTATGGCATATATGCCCGCTTTTGGATTTAATGTCGCCACATCAGCCCTTGTGGGACAGAGCCTCGGTGCCAAGAAGCCGGAGGAAGCTGAAAAAGTCGTCTATGAATCCCTTAAGATGGTGTCCCTTTTCATGGGGATTATGGCGGTGGTGCTTATAGCCTTTCCAAAGTACCTCGTGATGCCATTCATAACAAGGAGCGATCCCAATTACGCGGAAGTGCTTCACCTGGCCGCGATATACCTCTTAATAGTGGGTATAAGTGAAGTACCTTTGGGATGGATATTTGTTCTCGGCGGTGCTCTAAGGGGTGCGGGAGACACAAAAAGCCCCATGTACGTAACTGCCGTAAGTAAACTTCTCTTTAGGATACTTCCTGCATATATCTTTGGATTTGGAATTAGCCTTTGGATTATTCATATCAAAGGGATGGGCGTTATAGCTGCATGGCTCGCAATGAGCCTTGAGACTTTCACAAGCGCCGCGATGTTCTGGTGGCTGTTTAAGAGGGGAAAATGGAAGAGTATTAAAGTTTAGAATCAATGGAGAGGGAGTACCTTTTCCAGTGAGTATTCCGTAGAAATTGCCGGTTTCTTTGCATGATTTAGAGCAGGAAAAGGATATTTTCCACCAGCATAATTTCACGTTCATAAAGCATTTTTAGGGCATAAAAGGAATTTTAGAAGCGAAATAGTTAAATACTGAAATGTGCGTAGAGAATTTAGGAAATTCTAAAAAGAGGTGGCTTTTTATGGTTGAAGGATACTTTGGTCTGGTGCTGCATACACACATCCCATATGTAAGAAAGCACGGAAAATGGCCTTTCGGTGAGGAATGGCTATTTGAAGCGATATCTGAAACTTATCTGCCCCTTTTGATGGCTTTCGAAGAGCTCAGGGAGGAAGGGATAAACTTTGGAGTTACAATAGGCCTGACACCCATACTGATGGAGCAGCTAAATGATGAACACATAAAAAGGGAGTTTGAGGCTTACATGGAAAGAAAACTCGAAGCCATGAAGGAGGATTTGACAAAATATGAGGGCGATCTTGGAAGTGCCGTCAGATACATGTATAATTACTTCAGCAAGGTCTATTCTCACTGGAAGAAGATAAAGGGCGACATATTGGGGGAACTCAAGAGGCTCCAGGATGAAGGATATATCGAGGTCATAGGGTCTGCCGCAACCCACGGCTATCTGCCCCTTCTGGATAGGGATGAAGCAATTGAGAGTCAGATAGCAAATGGTATTCTAACATATGAGAAATACTTCGGAAGAAAGCCTAGAGGAATATGGCTCCCCGAGTGTGCCTACAGACCCGAGGGCTTCTGGCAAAGCCCGAGCAGTGGAGAGGTGGTTTGGAGAGAGGGACTGGAGAAGATTCTTCAGAAGTATGAGGTGGAATTCTTCTTCGTGGAGAGCCATTTGATAGATGAAGGGCCTGCAAGTTTTGGGTATGGACAGGTAATTCCCGCAAAGAAGCCAAAATCAACTCTTAGACCCTACTTCATCAAAGGGACGAACATAGCGGTTTTCGGGAGAAATAGAGAGACGGGTCATCAAGTCTGGAGTGCAGATATGGGGTATCCAGGGGATTTCTGGTACAGGGAGTTCCACAAAAAAGCCCCCAAGAGTGGAGGACAGTACTGGAGGATAACATCAAAGGACATAGACATTGGTGCCAAAGAGCCCTATGTGCCTGAGAGAGCTATGGAGAGGGTCGAAGAACATTCAAAGCATTTTGTCAATCTGGTTAAGAAACTTTTGAGAGATTACGAGAAAGAACATGGAGAAAAGGGCATTGTGGTTGCTCCCTACGATACGGAACTCTACGGGCACTGGTGGTTCGAGGGCATTGAATGGATAAAGAAGGTGCTCAGACTGATGGAAGAGGAGGGAATCCGGAGTACAACAATCTCCGATTTTCTCAAGAATTACAGGGGACACAGATATGAGATTGAACTTCCGGAAGGTTCATGGGGAATGTATGGAACCCACTACACGTGGTGGAACTCCGAGGTGGAATGGATGTGGGAGCACATTCACCTGGCGGAGAGGAGAATGGTGGCACTCGCTTCAAACTATCTGGGAGAGGATGAATTTGGGGATAGGGTTCTTGAACAGCTTGGGAGAGAGCTTCTGCTCCTGGAGAGCAGTGACTGGCCTTTCCTAATAACTACAGGGCAGGCAAGATTTTATGGTAGAAAACGGCTCCTTGAGCATGCAAACTACTTCCACCGTCTCGCAAATTCCCTCGTAGAATACTTTAAAAAAGGAGAATTCAGGGAGAAGGAAGTTTTGGAAGCGGTTGAAGAAATTGATAATCCCTTCAACCCGATAAGGGTTGATGTCTATGTCAGCGAGGCACCACCAGAAGTGCCCGAATACGTAAAGCCTCCGGAAATTCCCGTGGAAATAGGGGTTAAAGGGAACCACAAAACTCAGGTGGAAACATATCCCTTCATGGAAGGGTGGGAGGATAGCAGAGCAAGCAGACAGCTGGAACTCCAAGAGGAGAGTTTCGAGGAAAAACTCCTGAAGGTTAAAGGAATAGGACCGAAAAGTGTTGAAAAGTTAAAAAAAGCCGGAATAAGAAGCGTGGAAGACCTCAAAAATGCAGACTTAAAAGCTCTTGCCAAAAAAACCAGGATACCCCTGAAGAGGCTTAAAGCAGCTCTCAGAAAGCTTTGATTTTCCCCTTTTTTTACCAGAGAAAAGAGCCTGCAAAAGGTTTATTTTGTTCCGGAGCGTATATATTGTATGGTGGTTCCATGAAAAAAATTGAGGCAATTCTAAGGGAAGAGGATTTTGAAAAGATTAAAAAAGCTTTGAAGGAGGCTGGTTTTGTACCTCTAACCGCTTTTCCTGTTAAAGGCAGGGGCGTGCAGGGTGGGGTGCCTCCCTATGATATGCTCCCCAAAATAAAACTCGAAATCGTTGCGAAGGATGAGGATGTCCCCACTATAATCGATATAATAGCCGAAAAAGCTAGGAGCGGAGCCCCCGGCGATGGAAAGATATTCATTCTACCTGTAGAAGAAGCAATAAGAATAAGAACGGGAGAAAGTGGGGATAAAGCGCTCTACTGATAACAACCCTTAGAAACATTTACCAAAATGCTTATTAGCATCCCCTTTAATCTTTTAGAGGTGGTGAGAATGGAAATCAGTCAAGAGATTTATGATTTTCTTTGGAACTATTTTATAAGACCGATGTATACGAGAGAGGGTTACAATGCCTATAATACTCTACTCTACGGGTTTCTGCTGGGTTTGGGGATAATTCTGACCTACAATTATATAATCAAGAGGTTCAAAATAAGAGTGGATGAACGCTTGATTTATGCAGCCACTCCAATGATACTCTTCGGCTCAACAACGAGGGCACTTGTGGATGGAAAAGTTTTGGAACCAAATCCGCTGATCTTAACACCGGGGATCTTCTTCACAGCTTCTTTCCTCCTACTCCCCGCTTTTATAGCCGATGCCCGGCTAAAGACCTACCCAAAAATCTCTGCTTCATGGGGTTTATTACTCTCCTCCTATCCTCTCTACCTCTTTATAAGCCACGCGGTGAGGCCCTATGCCTACGCCCTCACACTCCTTTACACCGCAATCTTTTCAATTCCAATCGTACTCTATTACAGATTCAAGCCATTTGACAGAGTGTTTTACATAGCTGCCCTCTCCCACATGTATGACCTGGCTTCCACAATAGTGGCAATCCACTATTACAACCATTATGAGGTTCACTGGATTGAAGGAATGCTTAATGAGCACTTCGGACCGTTCATACTATACCCGTGGAAGCTTTTAATTCTTGCAGCTGTTTATTACGGAGTAAAATATCTGGTTCCAGATGAAAATGAAAGGCGCTACTGGTATTTTGCCACATTTGTTTTGGGTTTAGGTCCGGGGGTTAGGGACCCGACACAGCTCACACTTGGGGCTTAAGATTCAAACCGCCTTTCATTTTTATGCTCAATTTCAAAACTTAAGGATTTTTATACCGCAAATTACATAAATGTGCAATAGCTTAAATATTTTGTTCTTGTGTAAATAGCAGGGAAGCTGATAGTTATGAATGGGGTTGTTATTACAGGGAGGGGTGGTGCAGGAAAGACCACCCTCACATCTAACCTGGGAGTATATTTCGCAAAACAGAAGTACAAAACCATAGTAATAGATGGTGACCTCTATCTGCCCAAGTTAGGGCTCCATTTCGGACTTGACAGACCTCCATACAACCTCCACAGGATTCTAATGGAGGAGGATCTGGATCCCGAAATGGCTGTTTATGAAGATAAATTAAGCAATTTGTTTATCCTTCCGGGAAGCACGAGGCTTTA
>QMUB01000022.1 GCA_003663695.1 Thermococci archaeon
TGCTGAAGTTCGCATCGCTCATAGGATTCTCACATCCCGAAAAGGCCAGAAAGCTGGATGAGCTCGTAAAGATACTCGAAAGATCCAAAAGGGACACCAACATTGATGTTGTACCCGGCACTGGAGAGATATTGAAAGAAATTAGGGGATTCTATGGGCTTAGCCTTGAAGATGCGTATGGTTCAACTTTCAGGAGCGCCGTCGAGAAAGGAGAACCCATATCACGGAGGGCGCTCCAAACGGTTATCGAGAGACTGAAGGATAAAGCCACAATTTCCGCGGTTCCTGTTGAACTTCCGGAAGATCTCAGACAGAGGATTGGTGAACTCGTCAAACCAGAGGAATGTGGGATGGGATATAAACAGTTCTACGAGCTTTTCAAGAGAAAACGCCGGAGAACGATACCCTATAGTTTACTCGGGAGCATTGCAAAGATTTTGGAGGATAAAGATAATAAAGCCTACAGCGAACTGGCCTGGATCCTCAGCGAGATAATAGAGAAAGAGGAGAAGATTAAGGGGAAACTAACGTTTTTAGAGGAGCTTGCATACTCCGAAATCCTGTGGGAGAGGATCAGAGGGGTGAAAACGGTAGACAGCCCCTATGAGCACGTATATGACCTGACCGTTGAAGGCTCGCACAGCTTCATTGCAAACGGCTTCCTCGTCCACAACACTGCTGCCGCTGTGAGAGACGAGCTAACAGGCTCCTGGGTGCTCGAAGCGGGTGTTTTGGTGCTGGCAGACATGGGTATTGCTTTAATAGACGAATTTGATAAGATGAACGACCGTGATAGGAGCGCTATACACGAGGCACTTGAGCAGCAGAGCTATCACCGGGACTTTGAGCTCCTTTTAGCCGATGGGAGGAAGGTTAAAATCGGCGAGTTTGTTGATAGGCTCATTGAAGAGAACCGCGATAATGTGATACCCGGTAAGGATACCGAAGTCCTGCCCGTCGAAGGAATACATCTTTTAGCCTACGACCTGAAGTCCCACAAAATCATAAAAGCCAGAGCCTCAAGGGTAAGCCGCCACAGAGCACCCGAAGAGTTCATCAAGCTGACTTTCAGCAATGGACGCGAGATAACCGTTACTCCAGAACACCCGATAATGATATGGAACAAAGGCATAGTTGAGGTTCCCGCTAAAGATGTGAAGAGAAAAGACCTCGTGCTGGCTGTGAGAGAGTATCCCTTTGATATCACCGCATCATCAATAGAGTGGGACAAAAAAGGAAGACTTCCGAAGGAAGTGTTTACAGCTGATGAGAAAGCCAAGCTTGAGTTCATAAAAACACTGAAGTCACTCCCCTACTCAAAGAACACAATAACGGTCAAAGACAAAAAGCTTGCGGAGGACATCCAGGACTTCTTCCTCTCACTTGGAAAACTCACGAGAATTAAGCGCGGGGTAAACAGGTTCTATATAGTGGAAGAGCAAAAAAAAGTGGACTTAGTGCCCATTGAGTTCCTCCATGAAATCTACAGTGCCCTGCACTTTGTTAAAATCAGCAACAAGAGAATAATCCAGAGAAACAACACAAGAACATACCTCAACAGGAAAGAATTTTTGATCCTTGCAAATGAAGCCCTAAGGGACATTGATGAGCGCAGGAGGGCTGTGCTTGAGGATAATGCGGATGCAGTATTCAAAACAATCCACCCACTGGAGGCAGAACGCTCTTTTGGATTTATAAAACCCCAGCTGGTAAATAAAGCTCTCAGAGACAGAGAACTCTTTGAGGACGTTAAGAGGTTTGCATTGTCAAAACTGGAGAAAGCAGAGGCCATGATTCACCGGACCGTAGAAAAGAGCTATTCCGTCTCCTTCCTCCTCGTGGAGGGAGCTGAAAGTGTAAAAAATAAAGACTCCGAGTGGGTTTACGACATCACCGTCGAACCCTACAACCTCTTTGTCTCCCATGGTATGGTGCTCCACAACTCCATAAGCATAAGCAAGGCGGGCATTACAGCAACGCTGAACTCAAGGACAACGGTTATAGCGGCTGCGAATCCAAAATATGGAAGGTTCAATAGAGCCAAACCACTTCCGGAGCAGCTCGATTTGCCGCCAACGCTTTTGAGCAGGTTTGATTTGATATTTGTGCTTCTTGATGAGCCCGATGATACCATGGATTCCGAAATAGCCACCCACATCCTCAAAGTTAGAAGGGGAGAGGCGGAGGCTGTCACGCCAAAGGTTCCCTATGACCTGCTCAAAAAATACATAGCCTATGCGAGAAAGAACATTCACCCCGTTCTGAGCAAGGAGGCAATGGACGAGATTAAGCGCTACTACATACGGATGAGAAAGATGGGAGGCATAGGGAACGGAGATGAAGGGGTCAAGCCGATGCCCATAACCGCGAGGCAGCTTGAAGCCCTTATAAGATTGAGCGAGGCTCATGCAAGAATGCGCCTGAGTGAGGTTGTCACGAGGGAAGACGCAAAAAGGGCTATTGATATAATGGAGTACACACTAAAGCAGGTCGCAACGGATGAGAGTGGAGAGTTTGACATTTCCATTCTGGAGGTAGGAAAATCCTCAAAGCAGATCAACAAGATTGAGAGGATGATAACCATTATAAAGCGGCTTGAGAATACCAAGGAATGGGGAGCACCCAGGGAAGAGATTATAAAGGAAGCCGTTGAGAGCGGCATGAAGGAGGATGAAGCGGAAAGACTGCTTGAGAGGCTCTTTAAAGAGGGCCAGCTTTACAGTCCAAGGGATGGCTATTATCGTGTAGCATAGGAGGTGGAAAGATGATAGAAGAAAAGTTTTACGATTATGAAGGACTTTTGGAAAAAGCCTACGAGGAGCTTCCTGAGAATGTGAAGCACCACGGCTCAAGATTTGAAGTTCCCCCTGCTTCCGTTACGATAGAGGGAAACAAGACAATCATTGACAACTTCATGGACATAGCAGAGGCTATGAATAGAGACCCTCAGCACTTGCTGAAGTTCGTATTGAAGGAGGTCGCCACGGCAGGATCTTTGGAAGGAAGGCGTGTTATTTTGCAGGGCCGCTTTACTCCCTACCTAATAGGGAACAAACTCAAGAAGTACCTCAAGGAGTATGTGATCTGTCCGGTCTGTGGAGCACCCGATACAAAGATCATCAAAAAAGGACGCTTCCACTACCTTAAATGTGAGGCTTGCGGTGCTGAAACACCCATTGCCCACCTTTGAGTTCTTCTCTCTATTTAATTTTCTTCAATTGACCTTGAAGGGCAAGGCTTTCAAAAGAAAAAAGTAATTTTGATGAGTTTATACTCTTCATTTGTTCTTAGTTAGTTTGGGCGGTTCTGCATTCGCATTGTACGGTGACGCAGAACTCCATAACAGTGCTGTGGAATACATGAAGCATGGGTGGAGAATGGATGATTTGGAAGAGATAAGAGCCAGAATTTGGGTGAACATTCACGCACTTCCAAGAGTAAGTGATGTCAGAAGAGCATATTTAAATGAAAAAGCCGCTGTTGAGCTTTTAAAAGCAGCTATATCCGAGATAACATGATTTTCTCTTTTCCTTTTTAATAGAGTTAAGGTTTATTAGGTTCTAGAGCCATAAATTCTTCTGGTGTGAGGGATGATACTCGATACAGATTATATAACAGAAAATGGAAAGCCCGTTATCAGGATTTTTAAGAAGGAAAAGGGAGAATTCAAAATCGAGTATGACAGGAATTTTGAGCCATACATATATGCCCTCTTAGAGGATGATGAATCAATTGAGGACATCAAAAAGATAACCGGTGAGAGGCACGGAAAAAAAGTTAGAATTATACGGGTGGAGAAAGTTAAAAAGAAATTCCTAGGAGAACCCATAGAAGTCTGGAAACTTGTTTTCGAGCATCCTCAGGATGTCCCCGCAATTAGAGACGCTATAAGGAGCCATCCTGCCGTGAGAGAAATTTTTGAGTATGATATTCCCTTCGCAAAGCGCTATCTTATCGATAAAGGTTTGGTTCCAATGGAAGGTGGGGAGGAGCTGAAGCTTCTCGCATTTGATATCGAAACCTTTTATCATGAAGGGGATGAGTTTGCAGAGGGCGAAATTTTGATGATAAGCTACGCTGATGAGAGTGGCGCCAAGGTAATTACATGGAAGAAAATAGATCTTCCCTACGTAGAAGTGGTTTCCACAGAGAGAGAAGCCATAAAGAGATTTCTGCAGGTTTTAAGGGAAAAGGATCCTGATGTTCTTCTTACATATAATGGGGACAACTTTGATTTCGCATATATCAAAAAAAGGTGTGAGAAGCTTGGATTGAAGTTTACGATTGGGAGAGAGGGCAGTGAGCCAAAAATCCAGAGAATGGGTGATCGTTTTGCTGTTGAAGTCAAGGGGAGAATACACCTCGATTTATACCCTGTTGTAAGACATACCATAAGATTGCCTACATATACACTTGAAGCCGTCTATGAAGCAGTTTTTGGGAAAAAGAAGGAGAAGGTATACGCCGAGGAAATAGCAGAAGCATGGAAGAGCGAGGAGGGGCTTAAGAGAGTCGCGCAGTACTCCATGGAGGATGCGAGGGCTACATATGAGCTCGGCAGGGAGTTCTTCCCGATGGAAGTGGAGCTCGCCAAACTCATAGGACAGAGCGTATGGGATGTTTCGAGATCAAGCACGGGCAATCTCGTGGAGTGGTATCTTCTGAGGGTTGCCTACGAAAGGAATGAACTCGCACCCAATAAGCCCGGCGGTGAAGAATATCAAAGGAGAATGAGGAGCTCATACATAGGCGGTTATGTTAAGGAGCCTGAAAAGGGATTGTGGGAGAGCATAGCGTACTTAGATTTTCGCTCATTATACCCCTCCATAATCGTCACGCACAATGTTTCTCCGGATACGCTTGAAAAGGAGTGCAAAAACTACGATGTGGCGCCTATAGTTGGCTATCGTTTCTGTAAGGACTTTAAAGGCTTCATTCCAAGCATTCTGGAGGATCTCATAGAAACCAGACAGAAGGTCAAGAGGAAGATGAAAGCCACAATTGACCCGATTGAGAAGAAAATGCTCGATTACAGGCAGCGGGCTTTGAAGATTCTGGCAAATTCATATTACGGCTACCAGGGTTATCCAAAAGCAAGGTGGTACTCAAAGGAGTGCGCCGAAAGCGTCACAGCATGGGGCAGGCACTACATAGAAACGACAATTAAAGAGGCGGAGAAATTTGGATTTAAGGTGCTCTATGCCGACACGGATGGATTTTTTGCCACAATTCCAAATGAAAAACCAGAAACTATCAAGAGCAAGGCTAAGAAATTCTTGAAGCACATAAATGAAAAGCTCCCTGGAATGCTTGAGCTTGAATACGAAGGCTTCTATTTAAGGGGCTTCTTTGTGACCAAGAAGAAGTATGCCCTCATTGATGAAGATGGACACATAACCACGAGAGGGCTTGAAGTTGTGAGGAGAGATTGGAGCGAGATAGCCAAAGAGACCCAGGCAAAAGTTTTGGAGGTCATTCTACGGGAAGGTAGCATTGAAAAGGCAGCGGGAATCGTAAAGAAAGTCGTCGAGGATCTCGCCAACTACCGCGTGCCCGTGGAGAAACTTATAATCCACGAGCAGATTACACGTGAGTTAAAGGATTACAAAGCCACAGGGCCCCATGTGGCGATAGCAAAGCGTCTTCAGGCGAGGGGCATTAAGGTAAAACCCGGCACCATAATAAGCTATGTGGTTTTAAAAGGGAGCAAAAAGATAAGCGACAGGGTAATCCTGTTCGATGAGTACGATTCCAGCCGACACAAATATGACCCCGATTACTATATTCACAATCAGGTTCTTCCGGCGGTGCTTAGAATCCTCGAAGCCTTTGGATATAAAGAGAAGGATCTGGAGTATCAAAGAATGAAACAGACAGGGCTTGGAGCCTGGCTGAAAATGGGGAAGAAGTGACATCTTCCCGCTAGGCCTTCGTAAGGTAAGAGAACTTTTCATCTTTTATTATAAGTGCCATGTGGAGGAAGCAGCTGAAGTTGTGAAGATAATAATCCAATGTGGAGAACCCTTGATAAACAAACTGCTGATTATTGATCTAGCGCAGAACTCCTTTGACATGATAGATCCTGAGCGACCCTGAGATGGAAAGACATGGTACGGATAGGATTTGGTATTTATGACATCGTCATGGGAGTAGTGCTGTCATTTTTCTATAAATTCCTTCACTTTTCAGGACTTTCTCCACCTTCCACTTTGGAGTTCTCATTATGCTCATCTCGTAAAAGCCCTCGAGATTGCCCCAGAACTTCTTTGAAGCCATCGCCAGATAAATAACCTCTTTGGGCTTGAGTTTTCTCCTTAAATCAACGCAGAGTATGTTTATAGCTCTCTCGAGCTTTTTAAACGTCCTATCACCTTCAAGGATTGCAAGCATGAAATCCTCGACGGCTGGCTTTTCCCATTCTATGCAGGGACCAAGTTCTATCCTCGCCCCAATTAGAAGAGGAACAACCGTGACATCTCCCACCCTAAAGTTTTCACCTTCTGTTGAATATTCAAAGGAAGAAAGCTTTCCCCTTATGGAATCAATGACTCTCTCCTCACTCTCATCTATGTCCATTGCAACCCCTATCTTATCAACGGCAAACTCAAAAACTTCCATGGCCCTAAGGAGGTTCCCTAGATTTCTTATGACCCCCGAGTTCCCCTCGCTGGGAATAATCGCGATATAGGCTCCGTCTTTAACTATGAGCTCATAGTTATCCCTTTCAAAAAGTCTTTCCATGAGCTTCAGATTATCGGGAATGTCTCTCCGTGCATCTTTAAAACCAAAAAGCTTTTTATACGCTGCTTTGAAGAATTTTGAGTCCGTTTTTCCCTCCACGAAGATCACGCTAACTCTCTTCCAGGATTTAGATTCCGCCCCCCTTAAGTCAAAATCGAGATATTTCCTCAACTCGTAGGCTTCCTTAAACGTCAGAGACTCTCCTGTGTCAGAATAAATCAAAAAGTTTTCTTCACCCCTTTTGAATCGTTCGAGTATAAGATCCACAAGTTCAAGACTCGAGGTAACTACTATCTCATCCCCTTTAAGGGATGATACAAATGCTTTTAGCTCATTTCTGTTCTTTCCATACTCGGGAAAAAGGATTTTCTCATCATTTTTGCTCTCCAAAATATTCTCATAGCTTTTTCCGGTAATGAGTATCATCAACATCACGCTCAGCCTTTCGTCTTCTTCACCGATCAGTATTGGATTCACTCATCATCGCAAAATTAATTCTGCACAGGATAATATAACATTAGCGGAAAAGCATTAAATATCCGGAGCATAGTATGAACTATGAAGACACTCCTTATAGCACTTCTCTCCTTTGGAGGGGGATTCATAGGTTCCATGATGAGCGGGGGAAGCATGATAATCTTTTCAATTCTCACTTTCGCCGGGCTTCCCATAAAAGAGGCGACTGGAACTCTGAAGGTTGTCATAGCAGCTTTAACCTTCGTATCTACACTCACTTACTTTAAGGGCGGGGTGCTCGACGTTAAGCTCGCACCACTTTTAACCATCTCCTCAATTTTTGGTGCATTTCTTGGGAGCTCCTTTTTCCTATGCCTCTCTCGGGAACTGGCAAATTTTGTGGCTGCTGCACTCCTACTGGTGGGGATATATTTTACAATAAGATTCAGCTCGGATTTTGGAGAAGAACCTAAAAGAAAAAGCAGGATAGAGATTTCAATAATAGGGTTGCTCATAGGAATTTATATTGGAATCCTCGGGATTGCCTCCACTTTAATTGTTATATCTGCTTTGAGAGTATTCTTCAAGCTGGACATGCTAAAAGCAAATGGGACTGCGAAAATGGTAATCTTCCTAAATAACGCGATAGCTGCCGTTAACTATGGATTACAGGGGAGTGTAGACTACTCCATGATGTGGCTCATTCTGATCCCCGTTGTAGCAGGCTCATGGCTGGGAGCTAAAAGTGCCCTAAAGATGGGCAGCAAAAGGCTTAGAGTTGTTTTCATTATAATAGGAATTCTAACGCTTCTAAAAATCTTAATCCAGTAAAAGTGGTGCGGTGGCCGGGATTCGAACCCTGATTATTGGCTAAGCCTATTCAAAGCCTTCGAAATACCCTGTAAAGCACTGGATCGGGTATTCTATATTTTCCGTAGCCTATAGTTTCAAGAAACCCATAATCCACAAGTTTTGAGAGATACCTCCTCATAGATTTCTCATCCACCCTGCCGCCGAGGCTGTCTCTTATAGCTTCCCACCTTGCATAACTCCCACCTTCGCTTAATCTTGCTACAGTCCTCATTATTTTCCTGTACCTTGGAGAGAGCCTATCAAGCTCCTTGAATTCTGTCTCCACATAAATCATAGCCTTTTTGAGAACCTGCTCAATGGCCTCCTCGTTGGTAAGACCATCAATCCTGTGAGCACCATAATGCACAAGCCATCCTGGAACTCCATCGAGTGTATTGACCACTGGGAGAAGCTCCCTCTCATCCATACTACTCCCATATTCCTCAAAGCCCCGCCTCAAAAATTCCAGACTTTCGGAAGGATTGAAGCGCGGTAGTGATATTCGAACTTCATATCTTCCAAAGAGCGGAGCATTGCCATCATCAATGCGGAGAAAGTTTTCCAGCACACCAACCTGGGAGCCTGTAAAAACGAGCACTATATTGTGTAAGGTATCAAGAATCCAAGCGAAAAGCCGCGTAAGATCTTCGTTTGAGAATCTGAGATATTGAGCCTCATCAAATGCAATAATAACAAGGTCGTTTGATTCATTTATAGTACTTAGAACCTCTGTTATGTTAGGAGGTTTTCCGTGAAGTTCAAATTCAATCCCACTAAGTTTAATGCCTCTTACCTTTGAAATTATCCCACCAACAAAGCCTTTTCCAAGAATAGCTTTGTGTAAACCCTCGGCGATTATTCTCTGGGGATATTTTGAATTCAGGGAAGTAGCTGCCCGAGCATCTATAACTGCGTAGGGAACCCCATACTCTTTATGAAGTTCATTGAGAGTAGCATAAAGAAAACTTGTCTTCCCTATCCTTCTCGGCCCGGTAATTATGAAGAAATTCCTTTTCTTCTCAATAGCATCGAGAAAGGTTAGATACTCTGCTCTTCGTCCAAATAGTTCATCAATTGATGTTTTTGGTTGGACATTGAACAACATTTGTGGACACACCCCATTATGGGTAACCTCCATAGATGTATATAAACTTTCTGAAGAATATAATGATGCTGTTAGATAACCATGACTTGACAATGGTGTAGTTTTAGCATAAGCATTCTCCTTATCCCAACGCTATCGATATGATGAGCACTCCTGTGGTCACTGACAGAATATTATGATAGATTTGAGTGATTATTAAGCAGAACATCACTAGGAAGAATATTTTGATGGTGCGGTGGCCGGGATTCGAACCCGGGTTACCGGCTTGGAAGGCGGAAGATTTTAGTGGAATGTGGGTCTCTCTCAAAGAGCAGTTTGAGGAATGGCTCTCATCACAAGTAAAGGCTGGAAAACTCTCTGAAGAAACGGCATGCGAATATTCAAGAGCATTGAAGAAGTTCTTTGACAAATACTGCCCACATTCGGTTGGTGAACTTGAAAGAGCCCTCGCCAAGGAGAACTATAAA
>QMUB01000023.1 GCA_003663695.1 Thermococci archaeon
AACGGTACCGAAGCGGTGTTTAAATTCCTCGCATCTTTGAAGGATCTTGCAATAATAAACAGGGAAATAATCCTGGTTGCAATAGATAGAGATACCCTCGATGAAAAGGACTTTTACACATTGACGAGTGAATTGAAACCTGTGGAGGAATTAAAGGAGCTCTGATCTTTTAGACCTCTATTTTTTCGTATGTCTTCTTCATCAAAACCGCGTCTCCTTCTATATTGGGACTCTCGCTTATGAGAACCCCCCTAACCTTGAATTCCTTCAAAACATGGAGCAGATCCTTCCATCTCATGTCGCTCTCCCTGAGGTTCAAGTGGTTCTTCTCGCCCTTCGCCGTGTACTCTATGCCGCTCATATGAATGTGCATGTTCTTGAGAGCTTCCTCTCCGAGGCCCTCCTCCATGAGGGAGAGCATTTCACGCCATTCTTCAATTGAGTTGCACTTTCCGCCCTTTCTTGCATGTGCGTGCGCGAAATCTATTGCCGGGAGCACCATCTCAACGTCCTGACTCATTTTTATGAGTTCCTTTAAATCTCCGAACTGGGTTGGTTTTCCCGTGAGCTCCGGTCTAATCCAGATCTCTATCCCCTCATCCATGAGACTCCTGATTATGTCCTTTATCTCATTCCTTATGCGTTCATAAACTCTCTGAGGGTCCTGCTTTAGATAGTAGCCCGCGTGAAAAACCACACTCCATCCCCCTGCTTCATAGAGGCGTTCGGCACTTTGAATTATCCTCCTTTTGCTGGCTTCAACTTTTTCCCTCTCCCTGGCATTCAAATTGATGTAGTAGGGGGCGTGAGCTGTCAGAATAACATCATTTTCCCTCGCAACGCGTCCGATCTTCCTGGCCATCTCCGGCTTTAAATTAACTCCTCTGACAAATTCAAGCTCCATTGCATCCAGACCCAGATTTTTAACCTGCATGATGCCATTTATTGTGGAGGGTCTTGGTGTTGAAATTGGAATTCCAGCAGTCCCAAACCTCAGCCTATCGATTTTTATCATATCCATCACCGGCACTTAAATTTATGCAAGCTCAATTTTTGTACCCAAAATTTTTTCAATTTCTTTCAAACGCCTGTTGAGCTCTTCCTCGAGTTCTCTAAGCTTTCTTTTAGCTTTTTCTAGCTCCTCTTCCTTTTCCCTTATCTTCGCTTCGAGCCTTCTTAGCCGGGCTTCAAAGTCCCCTATCTCCTTTGATCTCCTGTTTTTTTCCCTCTCTAGAGAATCCAGCTCTTTTCTCAGGATTTCTATTTTCTCAAGCTCAGCATCCAGGTTCTCGATAACTTCCTTGGCCCTCTTCGCATGCTTTTTGTCGAAGTATCCCCTTTCCATTGCATTCTTAAGAAGCTCTTTAACCTTCATAGGCTCCTCAAAAGCAAACTTCGTATCCTTCAAGAACATCTCCGCGGCATGTCCCTTTACCCTGGCTTTTTTCAGGGGCTTCTTTAGATATGAAAGGTCTGAACTCAGCTTGATTTCCCTGTGGGAGAGCTCCTTTTTTAGGGATTCTATCTTCTCTTCGAGCTCTAAAAGTGTGGAATTTCTTTTCTTTTCTGCTATTGTTGCCTTTAAGTTCTCTTCCCTCTCTTTCGCCCTTTCAAGCTCTCCACGCACCTCTTGAATGTGTTCATCTGCTCTTTTAATGTCCTCAAGGATGCTCTTAATATCCGGAACCTCAAACTCCTCAAAATTCCTCAGTCTCACTTGATATTCGCCATATACCTCCGAGAGCTCCTTAAGGAGCTTATTTATCCTGTAAATTCTCTTTTCAAAGACCATCATTACATATTTTCCATGGCTAACATGAAACTTTGAGAGCTCGGGCAGGAACTTCTCCAGTGAGTCTATATTCTCTATGCGCTCCAAAAAGTTCGTTAATGTATCAACGTATGCCCTCCTTTCATTCTCCACGATTTTGGATATCCTCTCATCGATTTTTTTTGGTATCCTCTCCTTCTCAAGGTTCTTAACTTCCTTTTTTATCTCCTTCAAAAGCTTGGAAACCTTTTTGCTGTAGGCTTCTCTGAGCTGGCTCTTCTCCTCCAAAGCCTTTTCCTTACGTTTCTCAAGTTCCAGAAGTGCTCTTTCCAACTTCAACTTTCCTCCATCCCCTGACCCTTTCTTTAAGATACATGCCCGCTAGGGCCGCTACCACTATATCTGCCACTGCCATTAAAACTTTACCGTAGAACTCTATAAGGACGGGTGATGTCAGGTTTATGACATAGGACGTTGTTAAATCTATCGTAACCCACATGCCCGGAATCAGAATAAGCGCGGTTATGTAATACCATATGTGGTAATCTCTCTTCATGTAAGCCTGCATAATCTTGCCGAGGACAATTATAGCCAGCCCTATGTTAAGCATGGTGTTGAGGAAGTATAAGTAAGCTATAAATGCCAGTATTGGGTCAGTTGGAATCCCCGGAAGGGTGGAACCCCTTATCAGGTATGCAAAGTTGAAGTACACATAGATTGCACCCGCGGTTATCACGAACAGCCCTGTTACTGTTGCCATGAAGTTGACAAGTCCTTTACTTATGCTCTCTTTAAGACGCAAAAAGCCATCCTGAATGTGTCTTATAATGTTAAATCCCTTGTTAAAGAAGTATCCACCCACTAGGAATAATATCGTCCCGGCAACCGTCGATGAAACTATGTTAATGCTTTCAGGATATTTAAGAGAGATCAGCCTTGCAATACCATACAGAAGCAGAATTAAACCAGGCAATCCAAGGACCACCTTTGCAACTTCAGGATCGCTCAAAATCTCCTTGAAATAGCGGTATATTATATAATATGTGGTTTCTATGCTCTCGCTCTGCTTCACCACAACTCTCCTCGTGCTCACTATGGGGAGCTTTGAGGTTATTATCGGAAATATCTGCTCGTCCTCTGCACCGTCTGTAACAGGGATAACACCATCGGCGGGAAAACTCTTGAGAACCTCCTCCAGCTGCTTATTGAGCTCCAAATCGCTTTTAACCCCAACATCATGGTGCCCCGTTATCAATGCCACCTCTACATCATCAAATTCTCCTTTTTCCCTGAGCTCATCATAAAGTTTGACAGCCGCGTAGAGGACATTTGCATCGCTGTCCTCCGGATCTGCCAGGCTAAGTTTCATAGCGGCGTCTATGCAGGCATCTCTACCAATTATGGGGGCTTCAACACCCGCTTTATAGCCGAAATCATCATCCCGATCTATCGCTAAAATCAGTACCTTAATCTTCAACCCTCCCCCATTTTCTCAAGGACGGATTTTACCTTATCCTCCATTTTACGATCTTTGTCCCTTCTATCATCGATCCTTATCGTTGTGGAGACTCTCTTTGCTCCAAGCCTGAACATGAGCTCATGAGCCTCCTCTATTATCCCAAGCCCCTCCCCAATGCTCGATACCTCTATGATGGTTGACATGGGTGTCAGTGTATACTTTACACCCTTATTCTCTAAAAACTTTACTACCTCTGCTACGTATCCGCTCAGACTGAGCTCTCCAAGGGGAACCACGATGAACTCGATTATTACACTCACCTTCGACACCTGACTGAGATTAACTCGACAATATTTTAAACTTAACGGTGCTCGAAGAGGAGAGTAAAGCGTTTCATGACTTCCTCCCCAATCTGCTCCCTGTTCCCGATGCTTAAAAAATAGAGCTCTCCATAACCTTCAAACCTCTTCACCCATCTCCTGTGAAGTACAGCTAAGAGCGGTTTTTTACTCTTTAAAACTTCCTCAAGTGCCCGTGAGAATGCTTTGCTTTTAAATTCCATTGCCCCTATCTCATCTATCACAACCAGATCCGCTTCTTTCAATGCCCTGTACATTGCCCTGACACCGATTTCATTTAAATCCGCGATGTTCACCCCGTATTTCCCTATTTTAGGGCCTGGAGCCCCTTCCCATGCGAGTATCCCTTCCTCTCCTGTATCGAGGGCTCTTATCTTGAATCCCACTCTCCTTCCCCTTTCGCGCACTTCCTGGGTTATGAAACCTCCTGCAGAAATTCCCCTCTCTTTTAAAGCTTCCACAACTTTCAAAACGAGCGTGGTTTTCCCGACCCCCGGATTTCCACTTATAAATATTCTCACCATGTGGGAATCTATGCTTTAAAACTTAAAAATCAATCGCTCCAGAACTTTCTGTTCTTAATAAACGTCCTCTCAGCCTCAAGAAGAGCCACCAAAAGTGCCTCTCCTTTGTACTGTCCCAGAATCCTTGCGGCGGTATCAGGACCGACCCCATAGGAAGCTAGTGCTAGAATGGCATCCCATCCATACGTCTGGATCAAATCGCTTGCCTTCAAAAGCTTGCGGTATGCCTTCTCTTCCTCTTTATCGATTTTCTCTCCTCTCTTCATCTTTTTGAGGTATTTAATAAAAATTTCGGAATCTATTGGATGAGCAACGGCGAGCATTAGAGAACCGCACTTAGGGCATTTCCACTCTTTGAGACGATTTTTAAGTCTCGAAGTCTTTGTCTGGCTCTTCCATCCGCAGTTGGTGCATATCAAAACAACATCTGTATCCAGAATCCTCCTCTTGAAAAGCTCCAGAATTTCGTCCCTCTCGAGTCCCCCGCTCACCAGGAACTCTCCTCCAACGCTCATATTTATCCTAGCAAGTGGCGAGGCTTCTCCGGCAATCCGCCCTTTGATCCTTATCATTCCCCTTTGGATATCCTCCAGAACCTTTGAAGCCTCTTCAACATCCACCTTATCATGAAATACCTCATTTAAAGTTTCCTTCTCAATTACAGTGCCGCTGAAGAGTCTGTCCACCCTCCTGATTTTTGCCTCTCTTCTCAATGCTCCAATCCTCTTTGCAACATTGAGCATTCTCCATCTGTATACGTTGCTATCCCGTATTCCCCTTGAGATTATGTACTCGAGTGCCCTCCCGTCCTGGAAGAAATACCCCTTTACTTCCCTTGGATTCAGCTGAAAAGGTGTTTTAAAAACTATGGCATGAGCCTGAGCCTTCATGGTAAACACTTTTCCATATCTGGAGCTTAAAAATGCCCATATAAACCTGCCCAGTGCTTCATTTGCCCGATTTCCAAAATCAGCATGAATTACAAGAGCTTTGGAGAGGCTCTCAATTCCAACGTCTCTATCGGTACCCAGCGGGTCCTGCTTCCTCAGAATTCTCTCGGCAATCTTTAACTCATTCTCCATGAACTCGACGTCCTGTAGGAAGCGTTTTGCCATTTCAAAATTGAAAATGAGTTCTCTTTTCAGTCTACCCACTTCAAGGGCAACTTCAAAGGGAACCGGAATCATCTCCCCTTCCCAGCTTGGGATGGCACTCTCAAGACTTTTGCTCTCCCTGACCTTTAAAAGGCGTGCATCCTCATCTATCCCGAGAACTATCCAGCTTCTCCCGTGCATGATAAACTCCATACCCTCTTCGAGATCCATCACAAAGCTCTCGTCGAGGCGCCCTATAATATGGTTGCTCGATATATTCAGCACGCGGTAGGAAACCTCATCGGGGATTGTGGAGAGGTTTTCGTAGTAATACTTAAAGGAACCCCTTTTTAGATAGAGAACATCCTTTTCCTCATCGTATCCAACTAAATAGGAGTTCCTGAGGACATTGAGTACACCCTCAAACTCCTCCCAAGTCAGATTTCGGTAGGGATATGCCATTCGAGCTGTTTCATATATCTCTCTCTTACCGAGGTGTCTGTACTCCATGAGCAAACCGACGATAAAATGGGCGAGAACATCGAGGGCATTTTCATAGATATGAATTTTCTCAAGCTTTCCCTTCACTGCCCTCTTTGCAATAATTAAGCTCTCCAGATAGTCCTCTACATTTGTGGCTATGATATAACCTTCACTCACCTCTCCAAGGCGGTGTTTAGAGCGTCCCACCCGCTGGATCAGGCGATTTACCTGTCTGGGACTCATGTACTGCACCACAACATCCACATCACCTATATCTATCCCAAGCTCCATCGAGGAGGTACATATCAGTGCCTTAATCTTGCCTTCTTTAAGCGCTTTCTCGGCCTGTATGCGTGCTTCTTTGGAGAGACTTCCATGGTGAACTTCGACTGCTTTTCCCCATGCTTTCAGGCGATGTGCCAAAATCTCGGCAAACTGACGTGTGTTTGTAAAAACAAGTGCCCTCTCATATCTCTCCAGAATTTCCCATAGAATCCTTAATCGGGTTGCAACTTCGAGGGAAATCTTAAGCTGCTTGGCAAGGTCTCCATCCCTTTCATCCGGCTGGGGGAAGAGCACTTTTATTCTATACTCCTTCTTCAGTGAGGGCTTCACAGTCACATGCCCTTTAAGCCATTCCCTAACTTCCTCTTCGTTCCCAACCGTTGCACTTAGACCTATCCTTTGAAAGCTCGCTATTTTGGATAGCCGCTCAAGTGCCAGGCTCAGCTGAACTCCTCTCTTGTTATCGACAAGCTCCACAATCTCATCTATTATCACAAATTTTACATTGCCCAGATGCTTCCTCATGGATTTCATCGTCATCAGAATTCCCAGTGTTTCGGGTGTTATTATCAAAACATGGGGAGGATTTCTCACCTGCCTTGCCTTCGCATACTGGGATGTGTCTCCATGCCTTACCTCCACACTTAAACCAACCCTATCCCCCCACCATCTCAAACGCTCTAGAAGATCTCTGTTCAACGCCTTAATGGGGGCTATGTAGAGTGCGGAAATTGGCTCCAAATTCCTCTCAAGTATCTCGTTAATCACAGGTAAAAAAGCACTCTCCGTCTTTCCGCTTCCCGTTGGAGCAATTATAAGTACATTCCTTCCTCTGCTAACTTCATCAAAAGCCCTTAGCTGCAGTTCATTGAGCTGAAAACGCTCGCTTATTGCCTTCATGAGGAGTTCATGCATGTTGAAGGATAACTCAGGATGCTTAAAAAATAATCGATTGCCATACTGTCAGGATAAGAGAAATGCTCATGATAATCCCGCAAAAGAGGATAAAACCACACCATTGTCAACCTACCACACTTATCCTAACAGCACCTCGATTGCTGTCATAAGGGATTTAAACCCCCTTGATGATTTAATTCTGGTGGGAGGATGATATGTTATGAGCCCGTAATGGTTGCAATGCCCCTTGCAAAACACATCAGCGAATTCATAATGAGAAAAAGAAGGCTGCCGGGGAGAGAGGAAATTGCGGGGATTATGGAGCTCCTGAATCTTGAGAGGAAACACTCTGAAAGGGATCTATGCTTTTATAGGGGACACTTTGTGGTTGCTCTGTGCTTCTCTAGAGAGAAGCATTTAATAATAGACGTGATATCCTCCACAGGGGAGCTCAGCGATGCCCTAGAGGTCATCGCATATAGGGATGAACAGCTCGATTCGTATATAATCGAGATTCTACCCGCCAATGAACTGGAATTCGAGGGAAACATAGGCATCGAACCCGTGATAATCGATAGTGAGACGTTTGAGCTGGAGAGCACACCAGTCCTCGGCTACTTTGAAGAGGGGGAGGAAGGAATAACGTTCATCATTGATAGAGAGACCTATGACAGGTGGAAGGAAAGTGAAAGGCTTGACATATGTCCCATATGCGGTTCGGATGACCTAGTATGGAGCGGGGAAGTGGCATACTGTCCTTCCTGCGGTTTTGGAATAATGATCGAGGGGAGAAAAGATGAGCAGGCTAATTAGAGCACAGCTTGTCAGATATTCAAAGCTCGCCCATGAGAGGGGGCTTACCGCAGCATTCGGGGGGAATCTGAGCATCCTCTTTAGAGGTCGGATGTTCATAAAGGCGACAGGGGCAGTTATGGATGATTTGAGCCCTTCTCAAGTTGGAGTGATGGATCTAAATGGGAAACAGATCAGTTCCATACGCCCATCCTCTGAATGGCGCCTCCATTATCATGTATACCACATAAGAGAGGATGTCAGGGCGATAGCTCACCTCCATCCACCCTATTCCATAGCGGCTTCGACGCTCTTAGAGGGAGCCCTCCCCATAATAACCCCCGAGGCTGAGATTTATCTAAAGAAAATTCCGATAGTCCCTTTCAAGCCTGCTGGAACGGAAGAGCTTGCCTTGGAGGTTGCAAATGCACTCAGGGATTATGACGCTGCAATAATGAAAAATCACGGCATAGTCACGCTTGGGAGAAGTTTGAGGGAAGCATTCTACAAAGCGGAGCTCGTGGAGGAGAGCGCCAGGCTATGGTACCTATCCATAAATGCTAAAAAGCATTGAAAAAAGAGCTAAATCTGCTCCAGCGCCCCGAGGACTTCCCAGATAATGGTCCTCGTGTGCAGGGGCATGTTTGGATCTTCGCTTATCTCTTCGAGGATGGCTATCGCATCAGCCGCCCTTACGGTGGCATCAACACTCCTATCCATAAGCCTTTCAATCGCCTGCTCGGCTGCCCTCCTAATGTTCCTCGGGACAATAGTGTCCTGAACGACCTGCTCCTTCAGAACCTGAATAATCTGCTGAATTCTTTCTTCGCTCATTTTACCACCTCCATCATTTAGTAAGAAATAGTAACTAAAATCCCTTCACCCTATATTGAACCTTCGTGGCTAAAAAGTTTTCGGTTGGAGATATTTAAAGGGAAAAGAAAAAGCTCAGAACCATCTGGGCTTTAGACCTGCCCACATCCTCATCTTTTCATATGCAATGATCCTCGGAATGTTTTGCATTTCTTTCGGTCCCGGGTTCTTCATGTAGAAAGCATTTACCGGATAGACTGTCCCAAACTCTTTCTTTTCAATGGCTATTTTTCCAAGTCTCGCCAGATCCACGAGGAGTCCAGCCAAAGCAGGGCTATCATTTATCCTCCCGTCTATCATGAGTTCATCAACTGCCCCGTTAAAGCTCACGTATTCAATGTGCATTGCGATGAACTTCTTGTCCCCTAGGGGTTCTAGGAATCCTGTGGGTTTGATGTAGTGGGGCGCATCGTATCCAAGTAAGTCTTTGACAATGCTTGACTTTGTAAACTCCTTGCTCTTGTTTCTCTCCTTGTCCGTCAATGCTAAGAAGTCATTGTTTCCACCTATGTTAAATTGAGCAACATCCTTTACATAGCGATTTCTCTGTGCTAGATGAGATAGAATATCGGCGGTTAGGGGTGTAGCTCCTGTAGCACCATCATCACCGAAGAGCACGAGGTTGCTCTCCTTGGCGAGCTCAACAAAGGCGGGATCATTTGCTATTAGGGTTGGGATTGCATTGACAAATGCAGCTCCTCCAGCCTCCTTGGCATACTTTGCGGCGGCATAGACGTAAACCTGCGTTGCGGTTAATCTCTCCTTGTTATCCTCTTCAATTGCCTTAATCAGCTCTTCTTTGCTTTCAAAGGGGACAAATGCCTCGGTCGTGCACACGTTTATAAAAACCTCCGCTCCAAGCTCTTTCCACTCTCCCACGAGTTTTTCAAC
>QMUB01000024.1 GCA_003663695.1 Thermococci archaeon
AAACATTTGAATATGCTTTGGAACATTGTCGAGCAGATTTGCCAATGCTTCATACTGATCAAAGACATCGGGAATTTCAAGCTCGTTGTATTGTCCGGGATAAATCCCAACACCATCTACAACGTCTCCAGCGATTATCAAATATTTCAAGCGATCAACGATTTCCTCCTCTTCCCTGCTGCCAACATACCCATTGAGCCACTCCATGAACTTCATAAAAGCCTTTTCACAGAACTTATCGCTTCCCACGTGTATATCGCTTATGACTGCAGCATAAACTTTCTCCTCCAGCGGTGGTTTCTCCTTCCGGTAAATGGGAACATCGGGGAGGAACATTCTGTTTGCAAAGAAAATTCCCTTCTTTGAATATACGCCGCTGAAAGCAATTACACTATCCGGAAGAACCTCAAAGGCCTTCTTATAATCCTCCTTATCCCTTCCGATGAAAACCTTAATAACCCCTGTCGCATCCTCAATTTCAAATATAAAGCCCTTTCTGGTTTCCCGCTTTGAGTTCACGAGCCCTATTATCACGATTTCATCATCGTAACCTCCGGTATACCCGAGCCTCCCTATATCCACGACACCCCTGAGTTCATGAGTGTTTCTGATTATCTTGCGCATTTTCCTCAATCTGCTCCTGAACAGGAGGCTATAGGATTTAATTACAATCTCCCCTTCCTTTCCATTGGCATTTTTGGCTTTTGGCGGTGTTAATTTCACATCCTTAACATCAAACAGCACTCTGGCATGGGATTCCATCCCTGCAGCCCTCGGGGCAAATCCCTCCCTCGGAACCACTTTAAAATCTTCATAAACTGAGTAGCTCTTCTTTCCAATCTCCTCCGGTGGCTCCTCTTCAAGAGTTACTAAAACACCGTACTCGCTGTAAGCAGATTTACTCAAAACCCCATTTTCCTCCTCGTCGCTTCCATTTGATGTGAATGCTCCATTGGAAATAGAGCTTTCCCCATTACCGAACTCATCCACGGAGACTTCCACAGCAGCACCAGGGGTTTCGTGGCTTTCTTCATGGATTGCTTTAATCTCCACATGTTTTTGAACCTCTTCTCCAAGTTCAGTGCTTACTTCGACATTTGGTTCGCTCTCCACAGCCTTCTCTTCAATGAGTTCCTGTGGTTCTTCGGGTGGTTGGAGTTCTTTTTCGAGTGGAACACCCAATCCTTTGCTCTTCAGAAAAGCACTCACAACTTTCTCATCTATTATGAAAGTGTCAAACTCCCCTTTGGCAAATTTTATCAGCTCTGCGAGGGAGAAGGCATCGCCCTCATAATGGGGAGCAAGCTCGTAGTAAGCAGTTGGAGTTATTAAATAGTTATTCTTAAGCAGATCCTCGACCAAGTTCTTCATAAGGCAACCCCCGCAATTTAGGAAAGGCCCTCAAATAATTTTTTCTGCCTCGGGAAATCTATGGAGAGGATTGGATGAAGGTGGTAATCTCTTCTAAACATGCTTTTCACTTTAATCGCCGGAATGTTTAGGCGAATTTCTTTTGTTCTTCCATAACGCCCCTTGCTGACGACTTTGGCATTTATGATGCCAAGCATATCGAGCTCATTTATTAAATCACTTACCCTTCTCTGGGTTAAAGGTTCAACATCCATGCCCTCGCATATTTCTTTGTAAACCACATAAACCTCCCCAGTGTTAGCCGGAAGAGAACCGTTCTCATCGAGGATCACAATGGAGTAGAGAACGAGCTTCGAATGAAGGGGGAGGGTTTTTATCACCTCTTCCATGGTATCGTGCTCGATCTTTTCCTGAGCCTTCCTAACATGTCTCTCAAGGACTTTATCCGCACCCTCACGCTCCGCTATCTCTCCGCTAACCCTCAACAAATCCAATGCCTTCCTTGCATCACCGTGCTCTTTGGCTGCTAGAGCAGCACATAACGGGATGACTGCAGCATCGAGAACCCCATCATTAAAGGCATTCATGGCTCTCTGAGTTAAGATGTCCCTCAGCTGGGAGGCATCGTAGGGCGGGAAAACCACCTCCTCTTCACTCAAACTTGATAAAACCCGCGCGTCCAGATATTCCTTAAACCTCAGATCATTTGAAATTCCAATTATGCTGACCCGTGCATTTTCAAGCTCTGTATTTATACGCGTTAGATTGTACAGTATATCATCGCCATTCTTTTTGATCAGCTTGTCTATTTCGTCCAGGATTATTATCACGAACCTCTCTCGGGCATCTATTATCTCCTTGAGCTTTGAATAAACCTCATCCGTTGGCCAGCCAACCAAAGGTACTTCAAAACCGCTTTCATGCTTGAAATAGTTGACAATATTTGCCAGAACACGATATTGAGTGTCAACAACCTCACAATTGAGATATATGACATCAACCGGAACGGAATACTTTATGGAAGCCTTTTTGAGCTCCTCGGTTATGAATTTTATTGTGACGGTTTTTCCGGTCCCCGTTTTCCCATAAACGAATATGTTTGAAGGAGTCTCGCCTTTGAGGACGGGCACAAGTATATGAGCCAATGTTTCTATTTGCTCCCTCCTGTGGGGGAGCTCCTTTGGAGTATAGCTATGCCTGAGAACCTCTTTATTTTTGAATATCCTCTTTGCATTGAGATATTTTTCAAAAAGTGAGTCCAGATACCTCTGCTCTTCTCCCATCACCACACCTCCACTGGAAATCAAGCCTATTGTTTTTAAAGACATTCTCAATTTTAGTGACTTCTTATCACTTTACGCACATATTCCGATGATTTTATTGACCATCTGTTCTATTATTATCAGTTATCATTCATTTTATAACGGGCTCCACCCGAAGCACAGGAAACACAGGAAGCAATAGTAATGATGGCTCTCAAGGTTTATATGTTTTATTGGTCAAGTTCTTGTAAATACTTTGAGAAAGGGAGAGAAAAGTTGCTGCAAAGAATGTAGAGAAGATTCATATATAATCCATGCTGACGCCTTTTTCCGGTCGTTTTTGAGATTTGAGGATTTCATCCAGCAGTGCTTTTGCATCTTCCCTGCTCAGACCCACCTTTTTTACAAGAAATAATAGTATATCCTCATTGGATGCACCTTTTGAAAGCCGGTCCAAGACCATAAGGGCGATCCTCTCAAAAACAGCTTCCTGGAATTCTTTCTCAATATTAAGTGCAGAAACCATTTCATTTAATCCTATCAAAAGCGCTGTCAACGCATCGTTAAATTCGCCCTTCCCAAGGCTCTTCCTATCCAGATCAACACGAATAACTATCTCCTCATTCATCCCAGACAGAGTGAACTTCAGTAGATTTATCTTCTCATTTAAAAGAAGTAAAATCCGATACATCTTTAGGCGTTCCTGTGACTCCAGCGAAGCGGTTTCAATTCCAGTGGAAATTATTAGGTAAACAAAGTTATCCGAGAAGACAACGTTGAGTAAAAAGGGCATCTTCGGGTGTTCTGCAACATAGTAATTTTCTTTTATCTCTTTTATGCTCCATGGGAGATCCACAATGTCCGTAGCGTCATCGCTACCCGCTTTCAACCATTCAAGAACGTTCTCTTTCAAATATACCACCACATTAACTCCACCTTCATTGTTTATAGGAATTTCCAAATCTGCACTGGAAACGATGCTCCGGGATGAACATAAATGTTCATTGTCTCTTTACCATTGAAAAGGAACAGAAGCACACAAGGGGACATTTCCTGTGAAAACAAAATGAATATTTCTGTACACAAATGCATGTCCATTGGAGCACAAAAATGAACATCTCTGAAAACAATATTGTTAACATTCCAGATATAAGTTAAACAATCGATATACCCCCCACCCCTTGATTTCCACTGGAACCAAGGGGGAACACCGGATTTGTTGTTTGTTTTGGTTTAAACACTCCCATTATCTCTACGCTTTATAGTATATATACTTTACTATGAACAATGTTCAATATCTTAATAAATTAAATGATAAAAATCCAAAGACTTTTAAAGTTGGTCCCCGATATTCTGAACAAAAATACATTGATAAATATAAACTGGTTTATAAATACGACTTTACAAATATTTTGGGATGAAATAAATCAAGGCTGCATAACCCAGTTCCAGTGGAAATATAACTCTGGGGGGTTGGTGTTTGTAGTGATGATTCAAGTCGAAATTAAACTACACATTTTTGACCAGTATGATTTCCACTGGAAAACTCCCATTTTAACCCCCAATTTTTTGAAACCTCGGTTTTTATGGAGTTTTAACATGTACGTAGGATTCCCGCGGGTGGAAGTGATGGTAACCCTATATGTTTTTAAGAAGTATTATGTAAGATGGAAATATGATCCCAATCTCATTGGTTCGAAGGCTACTTAAGATTAGGGTGAAGCTAAGAAAGAGCAGAGTTATAATGCTTGCAGGGGCAGTTTTGGGGCTTGCGTTGGTGTTTTCGCTGCTTTTTATGTACTTTGAAGAGAAAGATTTTGTATCTGCTTTCTATTGGGCAATAATAACAATGGCCACCATAGGTTATGGAGACATAACACCTCAAACTTTTGGGGGTAGGATTGTAGCAATGATTGCTGCCGTGGCGGGCATATCCACTTTCACCGCTCTGGTTTCGATTTTGGCGGAATATTTTATTTCATCTTCATTGAGGAGGATGATGGGGATGCAGAAAGTAAAGTTCAAAGGGCATTACGTTGTTATCGGGCGAAATGGGAGTGTTTTAAGTTGTGTTCTGGAGCTTAAGGATGCCATTAACGGGGGCCAGGCTGAGAATAAGCCCATTGTTGTTATTCTACCCGATGAGGAAGAGAAGAAAAAGCTTCCGATGCCGGGAGATGTTGAGGTGCTCATAGGAGATCCAACAAACATTGAAACCCTGAAGAGAGCCCGTGTTGATCGTGCTTCGCATGTAATCCTCGCACTTGAAGATGATTCGAGATCTGTTTTTGTTACATTGATGATAAAGAAATTATCAAAGGCAAAGGTCTTTGTGGAAGTGCTGGGTCATGAGAGCGTTGATCTAATTAAGCAGGCAGGTGCTGATAGGGTAATTACAAGCAGAACCTTGGCTGGCAGATTGCTCGCAAGTGCCATCTTTGAACCGGAGGTTGTGGATGTTATAGAGGATATCACGACTTCCTCCGGAAACTATGATATAACAATTTTGGAGTTCCCTCACCTCACAGGAGCTTCCTATAGGGAAGCCTTTGAGCAGATGTACTCAAAGGGATATTTCCTGCTCGGCTATGTTTCCGAGGAGATAAGGTTGATGCCCCCTTTAAATGAGATCATACCTGAGGGTGCAAAGCTAATCGTGATGAGACAGGTTTACGGGCAAGGAGACCATTAACCGTGCCATCGATGGAGCTATTTTTCGTTTTGGCTTAGTTAATCCCTTTATATCCCATTGGGGGAAAAGTATATAATTCTTTATGCCCTTCAACTTATTTGATGTCAGGCTCATGGGTGATAAGAAATGGCGAGAAAAAAGAAATCCGATGATATTAAAGAGCTCGAAGAGTTTGAGGAAGTTCCGATTGAGGAGGAATCCAACCTGGAAGATATTGTTGTAGCTGAAGTTGTTAAAGCAAAGAAATCCAAGGGAAAGAAGGTAGAATCACTTGAGGATCTTCCGGGTGTCGGACCCGCAACCGCTGAAAAGCTTAGGGAAGCGGGTTATGATGCCATCGAGGCAATAGCTGTCGCCTCTCCGCTGGAACTTAAGGAAGTTGCCGGTCTAAGTGAAGGAGCCGCTTTAAAGATAATTCAGGCTGCCAGAGAAGCGGCAAACATTGGAACATTTGTTACCGCGGATGAGTATTATAGAAAGCGCCAGACGATAGGGAGGATAACTACAGGCAGCAAGGCGCTTGATAAACTTTTGGGGGGAGGTATTGAAACTCAGGCTCTCACAGAAGTTTTTGGTCAATTCGGGAGTGGAAAAACTCAATTAGCACATCAGCTCTGTGTAAATGTGCAGCTGCTCCCGGAGGAGGGAGGTCTTGGAAAGGGCGCCATATACATAGATACGGAAAACACCTTCAGACCCGAGAGAATAAAGCAAATTGCCGAATTGAGAGGTCTGGACCCGGAAAAGGTTTTGAAAAATATATTTGTCTCCAGGGCTTTTAACTCAAACCATCAGATGTTGCTCGTTCAAAAAGCAGAAGAGCTCATTAAGGAGCACGGTATTGGTCTGGTAGTCGTCGATTCCCTCATGGCTCATTTTAGGAGCGAGTACATAGGCAGGGGCTCCCTCGCCGAAAGGCAGCAGAAGCTTGGGAAGCATCTCTCGGATCTCCACCGCATAGCCAATTTATATGATCTCGCGGTCTTTGTGACCAATCAGGTTCAAGCAAAACCAGATGCATTCTTTGGGGATCCAACGAGGCCAATAGGTGGACATATATTGGCTCATTCGGCGACTGTTAGGGTTTATCTAAGGAAGGGGAAGGCGGGGAAGAGAATTGCACGTTTGATAGACTCGCCTCATCTTCCGGAAGGAGAAGCGACATTCAAGATAACTGAGAAGGGAATAGAGGATTGAGTTTTATTCTTTATTCTTTCTTTTTTGATATGTGCGCTCGAGTATTCTTTTCATGAGTTCTGGAAGATTTGTTCCAAACTTTGCGGAAACAGGTACGAAGAGGTCTTTATAATCTTCCCAATCCCCGTTTAATCCAAATTTCCATACAATTCGGTTCATCGTGGCGTTGACATTTTTCATCTTATCCAGCTTGTTAACAGCAACTATCGTGGGAATCCCGAGCTCTCTTAAGAACTGAAAGAACTCCACATCTATTGGTATTTCCCCCCTCTTCTCCCATCTCTCAATTATCTCCAGCGTGCTCTTTCCATCTATCACGAGAACCGCAAGCTCTATCTCTTCCGTATTTTCTTCTATAAACCGGACTATCTCCCTTTTAACTCTCTCTTGGACTTCTTTCGAAACTCCGCTCATGAATCCAAAACCGGGCATGTCAACGATCCTCTTGTTTCTCCACCTGACTTCGACAGGTTTTCTGGTAACTCCGGGTCTCTTCCCCCTTTTAACCGCTTTTCCGGTTAATCCGAATATGAGCGTGCTCTTCCCGACATTCGATCGCCCTACAAAAATTATCATATTCCCTCACCAAATGCAGGTATGTCTTTACTCTTTTAAAGTCTGATGATGCTGGGTGGTTCCATAAATAGTGTATTAACCCGTTGATTGGGGCATTAAAAAGCCCAATTACTCTTAAATCCACCCATCCTTACGGGCCCCAACGGCATCTAAAATCTCTGCGAAAGGTTTTTTACTTTGAACCCATTAAATGTTAACATCAAAAACGTTGTGGTGAAGGTTATGGTGGAGACATCTCAGGAAAATCTGCTGGTCAATAAATTTTTGATATCTCTGGTGGATGGCAAGATTTTGGGCTTTGTGACGGGGATAACCGTGGAAGTGCAGGAGGATAAATTCTATTTCATCATGAAGGTAAAGGCACTTGAGAACGTTGGAAAAACAGGGGAATTCCACCCGGGAATGTTTTCTACGGAGAAAAAGACAAGAATTGCGCCGGAGGATATAGTCAGCGTTGGAAATGATGCGATTATAATCGGGGGTGGAAAAGTTCCCCCCGTAAAGGAGATAGAGCGTCTGGTTCAGGTTTCAAATGAGTACTCCATACTCACAAAGGAGCTTGAATCGAAGGAAAAGGTAATTCAGCAGCTAAAAGAGGAAAACACAATACTTTCAAAGCAGGTGAGTGAGCTGGAGCGGGAATTAAGGAGATATCAGGTTTTGAAGGAGGATTTTGAGCACCTGAAGGAGCAGCTCATAAAGCAGGAAGGGCAGCTTGAAATGGCACGGGAGTACATAAAGCTCCTGGAAGGGCTGAGGCATGATATAGATGCAATAAAATCAAATGTGGAAAAGCTAACGACGGGATACCTTGAAGAAGCGGTCAGAAGTATAGTAAATGAAGAGCTCAATGCGAGAGGTTTAAAGAAGAGCCTCCTGTGATTTCTTTTTTAAATTTGAAATTTGATATTGTTATGGTAACTGTGCTTGGCAATGGTATGATTTTATCCTCTTTTACCAGCATTATCAAAAGAATTCTCCTTATCCTAACAGCGCCTTAAATTTAAAGTTTAAGTTTAAATTAAAAAATCAGCCGAATATCTGTGTTCCAAACGCATGGAGCAGAATTTCTATTGCAACGAATATCAGCACTATGGCTATCGCCCCTTTGGGACTTACTTTTATTCCTGGAGTATCCTCATCAAAGAACCTCATCAAACCAGCGCCTGTTGGCGGAAGGGTGCTCTTTTGCCTTGCCATATTATCACCTACCTTTATCTTTAGATTCTCCCGAAACTTATAAAAGTTTTGCTACCTTTCCAGTTTTTTGACCCCCTCTTTCGTTGCCACGAGGACTATGTCCGCTATATCGGAGAATATTCCATTTTCAACTACGCCCGGAATGTTGTTTAGCTCTATCTCCATATCCAAGGGATCCTCTATTCTCTCAAATTTTGCATCGAGTATGAAGTTTCCATTGTCCGTTATGACAGGCCCGTCCTTCTTGGAGCCCAATCTAAGCTCAGCGCTTGCATTGAAAACTTCTATCTCTTCAGCTATTGCCCTCCATGCGGCAGGAATGACCTCTATCGGGACCGGCATCTTTTGCCCTAGGTAATCAACAAGCTTGCTTTCATCTGCGAGTACTATGAAGGTTCCCGCCCTGTAATCAATGATCTTTTCCATGGTTAAGGCAGCACCACGCCCTTTTATTAAATTGAGCTGTGGATCCACCTCATCAGTACCATCAACGGCAATGTCTATTGCATCCACCTCATCCAAGCTAACTATTGGTATGCCGCTTTCTATGGCTAAAAATTTGGCTTGGTGGGAAGTTGGGACACCGTACACCTCTAGCTCTTCCTCCATTACAAGCTTCCCAAGAAGGCGAATAAAATGGGCAGTGGTTGAACCGGTACCTAGTCCAACAACCATCCCATCTTCCACGAACTTTAGAGCTTCCCTTGCCACCATTTTCTTGAGCTCTTCCATCTTTTCACCCCGTCATGTTCTGGATCATCTGATAGAGGAGCGACTTCTCGGGATTGTAGAACTTTGGCTCAAAGCCCACCACGAGGTTATATGTCAGCACCCAGAAGTAGAACCAGAAGAGCAAAAAGCTCCAGAGGCTTCTCCTCCAGATGAGCCTTTCCTCACTCATCTCATCTGGGAGCTCTTTTATGACATTTAGTATAATTTTTGGCATGATCATGTAAACCACAATTCCGAGAACTGCTCCCGCCATAACATTCT
>QMUB01000025.1 GCA_003663695.1 Thermococci archaeon
AAAATAGAAGAGCGAAAGAAGTGGCTCTCAAAGAAAAAGCATGGTACCAGCCATAAGCTCGATCCCGAAGAACTGAAGGAGTACTTAAAGGAAGACTTCGATGTTCTCATTGTAGGTACCGGAATCTACGGTCTCCTGAGCCTCCTTCCGGAGAGCAGAGAATTCGTCAAGAATAAGGAGATTATTGAAAGACCAACCCCTGAAGCGGTAAAGCTCTTCAATGAGCTCAAAGGGGAGAAGAGGGTTCTTGGAATATTTCACATCACCTGCTAACTCCGAGTGCATACAGAAGTACTGCTATCAAAATCGCATCGATTCCGTAGCTTAAAGGAAGACCTTTCAAGAGCCCCAGAAGAACCAGGGGGGCTCCTAGAAGGGCATAGGCTACCCCAACTATTATGAAGAGAACAATGATATGTCCGAAGTTGACTTCGGAAATTCCTATCTCTTCTGCCTTGTAATGGAAGAAGTAAAGCATGACTATGAGGGAAGACGTCAGTGGAAGCATTAACGCATAGGGCAGGAGATAAACCGCTTTGATCCCGTTGAAGTAGTAGGTTACCCCAAGAACTAGAAGTAAGATTATTGAAGGCACAGTGCTCATTGAGAGCGCCTTGCTCAGGGCATAAGTGCCCTTTTTAAGGGGAAGTGTCCTGAGGAAATCAAGCGTTTTTCCTTCAACCTTTAAAATAGCATCTGCCCCTGCAGTTGACATAAAACCAACCGTGAAGAATAACGCAGTCGCATCCGAGAGAGCAAAATTTCCACTTTGAATTCCCATTATGAGCTGGGGCAGGGCAAAGTAGAGGGGAACCAAAAATCCCGTTAACATTGCTGTTTTTCTGAATATTATCCTCAAATCCTTGGAAACCAATGCGAAGAGGCTCCCGCCTTTAGAGGGTCTGAATTTTGAGAATTTCTGAGCCGATGAGATTACTTCAGGCTCGATTATCTTCGACCATGTCCTCCTTATGACCACCACATAGATGGAGCCAAAGATTACGGAGTACACCGCGAGGAGGAGGAAGCTCTTAAATGGTTCAAATATTGATGCTATCGTGAAGGGATATGCAAGGGAGTATCTGCCCATAAAGGAGGCAAGATATTCGCTGTGAGCCCTTATGTAGTTCTGGGCATATGTCATCACGTAGAAGACACCCATGTAAAGCATCAGGGCGAATATTTTGAAGAGGTTCTTCAACGAGTGACCCCTTCCCTTCCTCTGGCTGACCTTCAAGCCAAAGAAGGTTAAAATCAGAAGCCCGAGGGTATGTCCAATGAAAACGCCGAGGATCATCCACAATAGGGCTAAAATTCCACTGATGGGGTACTTCACAATGACCACAAGAATGCTCGGAAGGACTATGGAAAAGGAGGGAATTAAATCAATCGACAGGAGCTCGCTTAAGTATAGGGCTCCAACTCTCAGCGGGAGCACCTTTAAAGGTTCAAATAGGCCCAGAGAAAGCACATAGGATGACTGAACAGCGGTTACGTATATCCCGAATATGAAAGGTATCAAGGCGAGGGATGCCAGCAGCGAGGTTATTACATACTTTTCGGGACTGATTGCTATTCCCATGGCGGACATCGCACCAAAGGCGAGAAAGGCTATGGATTGCATCCCCACACTCCTCTTCATGTTGAGGGATGTTTTGAGCTGCTTCCTAAACCTGCGCTCATTATTTGCGACCAGAGGATTTCTCTTCACAATTTGATAATGGAGCTCCCGGTAGAGTATCTTCACGATTTCAAACATGAGACCACCTAGAGGGCTTCTTTCAGTGCCTGGACGATATTGTAAACCTCATCCTTACTCTCCGTCAGCTTCAGGAAGACGTCTTCAAGGTTCTCCTCATGTGCCTTGCTCTTGAGCTCCTCTATGGTTCCCTCAGCAATTATATTTCCCTGATATATCACACCGACCCTGTCGCATATCATTTCGGCGAGAGGCAGCACGTGGGTTGAGAAGACTATGCTTTTACCCTGTCGCTTGAATTCAATCAAAAGCTCCCTTAAAATGCGTGCGCTCTTGGGATCCAGACCGTTCATTGACTCATCCATCACAAGAATCTTAGGGTCATGAAGGAGAGCAGTTATGAGGGATACCTTCTGCTGTGTCCCAAAGCTCAGAGTCCCTATGAACTGTTCGAGGTATTCCTCTATCTCAAATGCCCTAACAAAGTAGTTCACTCTGTCCTCCAGCTTATCTTTAGGGATGCCTCTTATACCCCCAACGAAATTGAATAGTTCACTGGGAGTTAAGCTCTCATAGAGGACGGGAGTCTCCGGTACATATCCCACGATTTCCTTCACTCTTATGGGATCTTTTGCAACGTTTATTCCACCAACGAGAACCCTACCCCTGGTGGGTCTCAAAATTCCGGATAGGATTTTCATCGTAGTTGATTTACCGCTTCCGTTGGGACCCAAAAGGCCATAAATCTCCCCATCGTGAACCGTGAAGCTTATACCATTGACAGCAACCTTTGAGCCAAATTTCTTGACGAGTCCCTCAACTTCAATCATTCCACCCACCGTTGGTATATGGAGGACACTTAACTTAATAAAGGTTACTCCAACATTAAGGTGTTCAAAAGTGCTCACAAAATTAAAGCCCATTGAGCACTCAGAGAGGGTTTAGGTGGTGGTAATGCTCAACAGAAACTTCTGGCTCTACACCCTAGGACGCTTCATATCTCAGATAGGATGGGCAGTGCAGGATGTGGCTTTACCTCTCTATGTCCTCGATCAAACCAAAAGCGGGGCAATGATGAGCGTTTTCGTCATGGCTGAACTTGTTCCACGGCTTATTTTAAATCCCATTGCAGGTGTTGTGGGAGATCGTTATAACAGAAAAGCTCTTATGGTATGGCTGGACATAGCGAGAGGCATCCTCCTTTTTTCGATAATATGGTTAAATCTTCTGGATTTAAAGTCGCTCTTGATAGTTCAAATCCTAATGAGCATTCTAGGAACGTTCTTCTCCGCCGGGATAAGCGCGATGTATCCCGATTTGGTGGAGAAAGAAGAGCTTGCAAAGGCCAATTCAATAATCCAGAGTGCAGGAATAGTCACGAGGATAGCGGGTCCCATAATGGGAGGTGTACTCTATGCCTTTGGTGGCATCAGGCTCGCCATACTCATAAATGCAATCTCATTTTTCGGATCCGGGCTGTTCGAGATGCTAATCCACTACGAATGGGAGAGCAGAAAAATCGGGAATGTCGGGGAAGTCTGGGAGGATTTAAAGGAAGGATTATCGTTCTTAAAGGCAAGGAAATCCATAAGCCTCCTTCTAATTTACGCCCTGATACTAAATTTCCTCTTCAATCCCATAGGTGCCGTGGTCCTTCCCTATCTCTACCGTGTCCAGTTCGGCTTCTCATCAACCCAGTTTGGCTCCCTTGAGACGGCGTTCATGGTGGGTATGCTCCTTGGAAACATGCTTATAATGGGAAAGCTCGGCTCCAGAGCTGAAAACCTGCTCTTTAAGTGTCTCTTCGGGGAGCTCATACTTGCGGGGATTATGACACTCCTTGCGTCTCCCTATGTGAGGATGGAGACATGGCAGCTGTACCTTTCCTTCGTTGCGGTTCAGGTGCCCTTTGGGATCACGAACGCCCTCGTAAACGTCCCCATAATGACAAAGCTTCAAAAGATGGTTCCCAGCGAACTCAGGGGAAGGGTTTTCTCGGTCTTTGAGCTCCTCGCCATGGGTACGACACCCCTAGGCATGGGGATTGTTGGAGTAGCGATGAAATACTTAGAGGCATACCAGCTGATGGCTGTGGCAACCATAGGCGGTGTGATCATAACGGTATATTATATGCTAAACTACGCCACCATAATAATTGGAGAGAGGGAGGGTGAACCTTTTTAATTCCCCCTCCTACCTTATACCATGATGGACCTCCATACTCACACAAAGTTCTCGGATGGTATAGGGGAAGTGTGGGACAACGCAGCCTATGGAGCCCTAAATGGCATTAGACTTGTAGGGATAAGCGATCACATTCATTACTTGAGCTTTACAAACCTGAACCACTACTTGAAGGATATTGAGAGAGCCCGAGAAGAGAGTGAAATACCAATTCTAGCAGGGATAGAAGCCAATATAATGGAAACAGGGGTTGACATAACCGATGAAATAAGGGGAAGGCTTGATTACGCTATTGCATCCGTCCATTTATGGTTCAACCCCGGGGAGAGCTGGAAGTACGTGGAGCTCGTTAAACTGGCGATTCAGGATAAAAACATCGACATAATAGGGCATTTTGGAAATGTTTTTCCCTACATAGGATACCCCTCGAGGGAAGAGGTCATGGAAGTTATAGAGATTGCAGAAGCCCATGGGAAAGCCTTTGAGATAAGCTCACGCTACAGGGTGCCGGAGCTTGATTTCATAAGGGAGTGCATTAAACGGGGCGTAAAGCTCGTATTTGCAAGCGATGCCCATCAGCCGGAGGATGTGGGGAAAATCAGATGGAGTGAGAAAATTTTTAAAAGAGCAGGTGGAAGAAAGGAAGATCTCCTTTTCAGCGAACTCCTATAGCCAGACCGTGTCCTCCCCTTCGTAATTTAACTTAACCACGAACAGTCTGAACGGCTCTTTTTTATTATTGCTCACCCAGTGAACCGTTTTCGGTTTGACGAGGAAGATATCTCCAGGTGTAGCTTCGTATGTGCTCTTACCTATGCCGAGCTCCGCCTTTCCTTCGATTACATAGAATATTTCATATTGTGTTTTATGATAGTGCTTTCCAACGATCTGCCCGGGTTTTATTTCCACGATCTGGGCAAAGCTCTTCTCCGGAAGATCATCCTCAAAGAGGGGACATTTTCTGTAGGTGCCCCTATCCACAAAGTTCCCGCACTTGGCTTTCATATTCCCACCTGAGTAATCCTTTTTTACTTCCCTAAAAAGACTTCTTTAAGATGTCCATTTTAGTGTTTAAATATAGACAAAAACCTTTTATAAGTAAATCATCTTAAATTCCCAGTGGATGCACAAAATCGATTCTGGTGATGGATATGCAGGAAGAACTTGAAAAAGCCCTCAACTGGGCGATGAATAATTTAAAAGCGGAATACGTGGAATTGAGGTATGAGAATCTGAAGAAAAACAATCTGGAGCTCAAAGATGGGACATTCACAACCTTTGCAGGGAAGGTTCAAGAAGGAATTGCTATCAGGATCCTGACGGATGGAGCTTGGGGATTCTCTTCTACAAATAGGATTGAGAATTTAAGGCAAGCCATAGAGGAGGCTTACAAGCTTGCAAAAGCCACAGCACAGGCAAAGAAAGAAAAAATCCAGCTTGCTGATATAAAACCCCATGAAGATTTTGTAAAGAGCAAGATGAAGATAAAACCCAAAGAGGTCTCAATCGAGGAAAAAGTTGAACATATGAGGGAACTGGAAAAGCTCCTCAAAGAGGACAGGAGCATAAAATCAACTCAGATTAGGTACGAGGATGCCAGCGGAGAAAAGATACTCCTGACAAACGAAGGAACAAACATAAGATGGGATGTGAACTACATAGTTCAATACATATGGGCAACGGGAAAGAGAGGGGATAAGCTAGCCGCTGGAAGGGACTCCATAGGAACAGTGGATTATGGATGGGAGATATTTAAAGATGAACAGCCAAACGAAAAAGTTGCCCAGAGGGTTTTGAGGAAGCTGCACTCCCAGCTTGAGGGGGTTGCCCCAAAAAGGGGTGAATTCCCAATAGTTGCCGGCCCGATTGTGGTTGGTATAATAGCCCATGAGGCACTGGGGCACCTGGCGGAAGCTGATTTAACGATAAATTCACCATTCAAGGATCTCATGGGGAAGGAGATAGCCCCGGAGTATGTAACGATGAGTGAGCGTTACGTTGATGGAGGCTTCGGAAATGACAGGTATGATGACGAGGGAGTCCCATTTAAGAACATCAACATAATCAAAGATGGAGTTTTGAATGAGATAATGCTCAACCGTGAATACGCTCACAAATGGAACATGGAGCCAAACGGACATGCACGGGCACAGGATTATACCTTTCCGCCTATTATAAGGATGCGCAACACGATATTCGAGCCGAAGGATTGGAGCTTTGAGGAGATGATAGAGGACATAAAATTCGGTTACTACGTGGTGGACTTTAGAGGGGGACAGGCACAGCTCAATTCAGCTTTCCAGGTCGGAGTTCAAGAAGGGTATATTATAGAGAATGGAGAAATAACGAAATCAATAAGAGATACGTCAATAAGCGGAATAGCCATAGATGCCTTGAAAAAGATAACGGCAGTGGGAAAGGACTTTGGAATTGAAACAGGCTTCTGCGGGAAGGGACAAACGGCTTTCGTGAGCTCAGGTGGTCCCCACATGCGCTTTGATGGAGGAATTATAATCGGGTGAGGAAGATGGAGGAGCTACTTAGATATGGTGAAAGGTTTTTCGACGAGCTTGAGATTGCAGTTTACAGGAACCGGGAGATCGGTGTTAATATAGAGCTCAACGAACTCTCAATGTCAGCCGTAAGGGAAAGGACGATCACGATAATAAGGGGAATAAAGAACAGGAGCCTTGGACTTGCAATAATAGACAGCGAAGACGGAAAAAGAATAAAGGAGGGGATAGAACGGGCTTACAGGATGGCAAAGCTCAACAGCCAAGATAAACGTTGGAAATCCCTCCCGAGCCCCGGAGAGTACAGAAAGCCAAGGAAGATAAACGAGGAATTGAAGGATGTTTCTCCCGACTACTTCGTGGAATTAGCCAAGAGAGGTATTAAACTTGCTCTGGAAAAAGATAAGAACATTGTCGTTGCAGGTGGAGGGGGAGGCGTTGAATGGTCAGAGGAAAGAATAACGAACTCTCAGGGAGTAGATGTTATTCAAGAAGGAGGAGGTGCCTATATATACTTCGAGCTCATTGGCATGAAGGAAGGCAAAGTAACACCCGGGATATTCGATTTTGATGCAAAATTAAGCCTAGATCTCAATGTGGAGATGGCTGTTGAAAATGCTGCAAGGAAAGTTAAATGGGCTTACACTGTTGAAAAGAGCAAAACAGAGGAAACGAAGGTCATAGTTGAACCGTGGGCTCTTTCAATGCTCTTTCAATACACCATATTCCCTGCATTCAGCGGCGAACGCCTTATAAAAGGCACCACACCTTTAGCCAGCAAAGTCGGTGAAAGTGTGGCAAGTGAACTTCTGACAATTTATGATGACCCTCTCCATGAGATGAGCCTAAACCCAAGAATAGCCGACGGGGAAGGTGTTCCCACGAGGAAGAATGTTCTAATTGAGAAAGGAAAGTTCAAAGGATTCCTGTGGGACAACTACTGGGCAAAGATTAAGGGCACAGAAAGTACCGGGAGTGGTATTAGGAACCCAAGCACCGGAGGAATAAGCATAGGGATGCATAATGCCGTTATCGAAAAGGGCAAGAAGAGCCTTGAGGATATGATAGGTGAGATAGAGCACGGTTATCTTGTGGATGGATTTCAGGGTGCACACTCAAGCAATCCGGACAACGGAAACTTTGCCGTCGTTGCAAATCCCGCGTTTATAATCGAAGATGGAGAAATCAAGGGCTCAACGGTCTTCATGATGAGCGGCAACGTCTACGACCTCTTAAACCAAGTGTACGAAATAAGCAAAGAGCAGAAGGCAATCCCCTTCATGGGAACCGTGATCTCTCCATCCATAGCCTTTGAGAACGTGAGGATCGCCGGGAAGTGAGCTTTTACTCTTTTATTTTCAGGATCAGGAGTTCATTTTCTTTCGTTCCCACTATACCCCGGTTAATGACCCCAATGATTTTGATTTTTTCGAGTTCGTAGGTTTTATTCGCCAATGGCATGTGGATTAGTGTTTTAGTCCCATCGTACCGCACCAGGAGGAAATCATCTCCTTTACAAAGACATGTTAAAACATCACACTCAAGACCGAGATGAAATAATAATGCTTAATCTTTTAAACAAAAAACTCCAATATAAACCGGTGGGAGCATGAAGATTGTGCGCTTTGGTGTTTCGATTCCCGAAGATCTGCTCAAGAAGTTTGACGACATAATAGATGAAAAAGGCTATGCCAACAGGAGCGAGGCGATAAGGGATCTCATAAGAGACTTCATAGTAAGGCATGAGTGGGAGGTTGGAGATAAGGAGGTTGCCGGAACCATCACCATCGTTTACAACCACGATGAAGCCGACGTGGTGGAAGAACTCCTCGACATGCAACATGAGTATGTGAATAACATCATCTCAAGCATCCACGTTCATATGGATGAGCATAATTGCCTTGAGGTAATAATCGTCAAAGGACGCGCCAGCGATGTTAAAACTATAGCCGAGCGTTTGATAAGCCTAAAAGGTGTGAAGCACGGCAAGCTCGTTATGAGCACTACCGGGAGAGAGCTCGTCTAATTTCGAAAAAGTTATAAACTCTCTACCATCCTAATCTTTTGAGTGCCGGGGTAGCCTAGCTCGGCAGGGCGGCGGACTCGTAATCCGCAGGTCCCGGGTTCAAATCCCGGTCCCGGCTCCATAAGTTTGCTCTCTTCATAAACTCCACTTCTTCTCCAAAAATAAACCACCTAAGCAGACTGTTAATAAGTTTGGACTTGTTAAAAGGAAAACTCTCAAGAGCTGCGGACACATCACTATCTAGGGTAACATGAATGCGTGTCTTTCTCCTTTTCTTGCACAAATCTCCCGAGTGAGAGCCCTCTCTAAAAGTGGCCATCTTTGCCATAGTAACCCACCACTTGGAACTTTTGTTTTTAACCATATAACCTTATCTATTAATAGCTGTAAAATTACAGCAAAGAAATACAAACAAAAAGTATATAATGTCGAACAGATTATTAACTATTGGTGATTGTAATGAAAGAGAAGGCACTTATCCTAGTGGTTTTAGCTGTTGTTATTGGGTCTATTTTTGTCAGTGGTTGTACATCCGATACAGAGTATACCTCTGAGACAACAGAAAAGGATTCCCATCCAAGTACTACTTCTTTAGATCCAAATGATGATGAAATGTGGATTTCTCTTATGAAAACCACATTAATAAGTCAAGGAATAGATGTAGACTCCATTAAAGTTGCCAATGGTAGAGATAAAGGAGGGAACAAGGTTGTTATTGTTGCGTACGTAAGCCATGCTTATGACGAAAAGGGTGTTGTTGGAGAAATTGGCTCTGTTGTGGGTGCTTTCTTGGGGGCTAAGATGAAAGGATGGGATATTGATGAACTTATTGGAGTAATAGGAGATACAAATGGACAGGCAGTT
>QMUB01000237.1 GCA_003663695.1 Thermococci archaeon
GCCAGCTTACCTCAACCTCAGTGAAGGGGAATTCGAGAGAAAAGTCAAAGCACTATATAAAATGATGAGTCCGTGTAGACTCTGCCCCCGTAGCTGCGCCGCAAAAAGACTCAACGGAGAAAAGGGCATCTGTGGTGTATCCAACCTTCCAATGGTCTCGGCTTATCACCTTCACTTCGGTGAGGAGAGCGTTCTTGTAGGAAGAGGAGGTTCTGGAACTATATTCTTCACGGGATGTAGCTTAAAATGCGTCTACTGTCAAAATTACGAAATAAGCCAGCTGATGTGGGGAGAAGTGGTGAGCGTTAACGACCTCGCGGAGATGATGCTTGAGCTGCAATCAGCAGGAGCTGAAAACATAAACTTAGTCACCCCCTCTCACCAGGTTCCTTTCATCGTAGAGGCGATTATGATAGCGAGCAGAAAAGGGCTCACTCTCCCAATAGTCTATAATTCTTCTGGATACGACAGCGTCGAAACTCTCAAAATACTCGAAGGAGTCATCGACATATACATGCCAGACGCGAAATATTCAAACAGCGAAGCCTCTTTGAAATATTCGCAAATCCCTGACTATTTTGAAGTCATGAAAAAAGCATTGAAAGAAATGCACAGGCAAGTAGGAGACCTCATCATAGAAAATGGCATTGCGGTGAGAGGGCTTCTCGTCAGACATCTCGTCCTTCCGAAACACCTGGCCGGTAGCGAAAAGATACTCAGCTTTATAGCTCAAGAGATATCGAAAGACACATTTGTCAATATAATGAGCCAGTACTATCCCACTTACAAAGCTCACCAGTGTCCGGAACTCTCACGGAGGATCACTAAAGACGAATACATGGAAGTGCTGAAGATGGCCAAGAAATT
Organism: Thermococci archaeon; assembly: GCA_003663695.1. Classification (GTDB taxonomy): domain Archaea; phylum Methanobacteriota_B; class Thermococci; order Thermococcales; family Thermococcaceae; genus Palaeococcus. The sequence goes on from QMUB01000237.1 coordinate 868, forward strand.
AGGTCTGAAAAGGGCTGAAAGATATTGAATCATTCCCTTTTGACATATTCATCATCGAGGATCTCATAACCACCCCTGACCACTTTGATTCTAAGATATCTATTACCGAAGAAAACCTCAATCTCATCGCTCTCTTTGATCTCGTATGAAGGCCTTACGCTCGCCCCATTGACTTTCACCCTTCCCCCTTTTATCATCTGTTGCGCAACAGCTCTTCTCTTTATAACCCCTATCTTCTTCAGATACTTATCGAGCCTCATTCAAAACCACCCCTTGAGTCCAACGATCAAAACCGGGAAGGGATCTTCCCAGGAACACATCTTCGGCGAGGACCCTTCCCGGCAAATCGAAAGCACCCACGTATTCCATTTCTAAAACACCATCAATCGCGGATAAAACTCCCACCCTTCAAAAACTCCATTCATGGGGTTGCTGGAGTTGCAGACGCGGACATCATGTCTTCCAGTTCCTGCCATTCGACATCATAGGTGAGCTTATCCGGAAATTGCTTCTGCATCTCAGCGAGCACCTGGCTGGCACTCGTCGCTTCTCCCAGAAGCTTGCTCATCTCGTAAACATTGTAAATGGCGTCGAATTTAATATCGGAGGACGCCTTGTCAGAGTAATACACGGAGTAGAACCCCATCTGGATCTGAGCAAGCATGTACATGGTCTGCATATCCTGCTTCGCGTATGGAATCATCGGCTTCATCTGGGAGTAGAGGTAATTGTAATAATCGTACACAACTTGAGGATCATCGGGGAAGAACCTGACTGCTCTGCTCAGAACTCCATAAGAACTCGTACCTATAGAGTACAGATTCTTAACAACCGCCTTTTCTTGCGACGTTACCTCGTCTATCAGCTTCTTAACTTCTTCTTTATTCAGCTTTCCAAGGAGTTTCTCCAAACCTTCCAGTTTCTTTTTATCCTCATCCCCCAGCTTCTCCTGAGCAAGAAAAGTCTTATATTCCCTTAGCTTGTTCTCTTCCCATTCGAGCAAAACAACGTAAAGGGATTTCATCAAATCTGGCACGCCCTCATCGAATTCTCCACCTGGGAAAAGCCTATCTTGAAGCTCTTTCTTCAGGGAGAGAAGCTTGCTCTCATCGCTCTGATCCTGTACATATTCGAACCAGTATTTGAGTTCTTCATCGTTGAAAGCAAAACTCAAGCCCTCTTTTTTAATGTAATCCTCATACCACTTTCTGAACTTCTCATTCTCAACATTTCTTTTTTCGTCTTCATAACCCTTACTCGCCACAAAATCCTCATAACTTTCTACCTTGTTTATTCCCTTAACCTTCAGGGCAAGCCAGCTGATCCCGTGCTTGAAAGGTCCGAGGATTTCACCCGGTGAGGCGCTCTCAAGCTGCTTCATAACATCCTCATTGAAAGAATAAGTGACGGAATAATCGAAAGGAGATAGTGAAAGATCTGTAGCGGCTTGTTCAAAACCCTCTTTTTTCGATAGCTCCATGAACTTATTTATAGTCGCTTCTTCAGTAGTCGTGACCATCTTAACATCCACTCTGCTTTATTTTCTTCTTATCTCTTCACTGTGTTTGCCGTAATACTCCCTCATTTCATCTTCACTGACTCCCGCGACTCTGTCCCTAACCGTTTGAATGAGGAGATTTATCTCAACGTCCCTCTTTATAGTGGTTATGTACCTGTCCACACTCCTGTATTTCTTCTTAACGTAATCCAGGTAATCCTTGTTGCTTTCAATGTTTTTCCTCACCTCGTCCAATTTCTCAGAGAGCTTCTTCTTATCAACCTTTAGCCCCTCCTGCTTGGCATAGTA
>QMUB01000238.1 GCA_003663695.1 Thermococci archaeon
GGCGTAGAATGTTATGGGTACTACGTACTCGCCTTCGGAGACATCTTCTCCTACCCCAACAATTCCTAAAAAGGTATAGGAATCCCCTGAAGCGATTTCCCTTTCAATACCATCTTCACTCTCTATCCAGACCTCCATATCTCCCGGAAGATCCGAATAATCCGGATCCAGGCGAATCCATACCTCCTTAAGCTCATTTAGATAGTTCTTAACCGTCAGGGCACCAAAACTTTTGCTGGAATTTTTATCCACAACAACCGTCGCCGCATAGCCTTCGTAACATGTGAACGCCAGATATTCTTTATCATGAGGAACGACGGCAACTTTCACTTCCCTTCCAGCTTCAAAGTACACAAAAGTCCCGCTTGAGCCGATGAGGATTAGGGATGACAGTGCCAGTACTAGAATTATCGGCAAAATTTTTCTCATATCCTAAACACCTCCGCTTTAATTTGCCTCCATAAACTTGATCTCCTAGTTCTTATTTTCAAAACATCCTCCTCTCCGATTCCAGATATGATATAGACCAGACTCAGGAAAAAGGAAGTCTCCAAGAGCATGACCAGCACAGGTAATATCGGATGAATCATGTAAAGCCGCCTAGTTAAAGATCTTGGCAGCAAGGGCATGTATGCGTTCACCCTCACTTTATCTGCATAGAGAGAGGTCTCCTCTGGGGCATTAATCGTAACTTCAATTGGTTTCTCTTCACCCGCCGATAAATCAAATTCCGTAGCCGAGATGTCGGCAATATTTGGAGTATCCGGAGCTATGAAATATATCATTGGATAGAAGTTTGCATTTTTAATGCTCAGCTCCTTCTCAAAAGTTGAATCCGGAAGATACCAGCCTTCCCTTTGGCCTCCAGCTGATGTAACGGCATATTCTATGGAGAAAACCTGCCACGAAACGAACATGGAGGTAGATATCATAACTAAGAGGAGGGCAGAAGCCAGAAGATAAAGAGTTTTAAATTTCAGTTTGAAGAACTTCTTCCTCTTCTTATGCTTTACTTTCTTTTCAGAAGTACCAAATACCAATGCTCCAAATATTATTAGGGCTCCGGCCAGAAACATCTTATCCTTGCTCGAAATCCTGCCCTGAAGATAGCTTCCAAGCCTTGGTATTTTAAGGGGCGTTCCTCCAAAGGTTATAACCTTCCCCGCGATCTTGTCCCTCGAAACGGGAGGTGCTCTGCCCCCCTGCTGATCTATCCCCACGTTATTATCCCCTTTGGTTAGATAGCCACTTTCAACTATGGCAACCACCCTGTGAACCGTCCACGTTCCCCTCAAATTGAAGACTATTATATCCCCAACATCCGCACTCCTTGAGAAGGGATTCATGAAGAAGAGATCTCCCTTGTTTATGGTGGGGGTCATGCTATCGGAATAAACGTATGACATGAAAACGGGTCTGTCCAGGAGTGCTCCTACCACGGAGCCCAGCACAAGGGTAAAGACCATAAAAACGATCCCGTACTCAAGGAGCCTCTTCATTCACAGCTCCCTCCAAAAGCCTGTATGGTTATCTCTTGAGTATAGTCACCAAGTGCCATTCCATGGGTGTCAAAGCGCATCCCAACCCGGACGGATTGGTTTGCCAGAACAGTGAACTCTATACTCTGAGCCCAAAAACCGGTGTAACCTCCCTCAAAAAATGCAATGTTTGAAGAAGCTGAACTGATTTTAACACATATCTCACCAAAACCAGTTTCCGTCTCATTATTCTCAATCTCAAAGACACTCTCAAAAACGTATATGCTGTCGGGGGATAATCCCTCCCCGTAACCGGGATAAAAAGGACTCTGATTGCTTATTTCAACCTTTAAAAAACCATCACTTAAATATGCATATGGGGGAAGAGGATTCTCTATAGAAAAATAACCATCATCGAGAGCATAAACAACAGGAATCGGTTTCTTATAAAGCCCAACACTAAAGAAAAGTACGGCTAACATTATAATCGCAAAGGTCAGTTCAATAATTTTTCTCACTATTCTTCCCCCTAAAATTTAATAAAAAAGGAGCAAATGCTCCAAGATGGAAAGGTTAAATCAGATCAACCTTCTTCACGGGCATGCGCCAGCGTCTGCCGTAATCTCAAGATCACCATTAATGGAATCTCCATCAACCATGTCAGTGCTGTTAAGTATCATGCCAACTGTAACGAAGTCTCCGTGTGGTACTGTAAATGTTAGACTGTCGTATCCCTCTCCAGTGTAATCTCCAGTAAAGAAGCTTACTCCTCCATCACCGCTGTATGAGATTGTAACACATATTGCCGTATCTTCCCAGAGATGGTTGCTCACGGCAAAGACTTCCTCGAATACATAGAGTGAGTCTGGGCTGACACCCTTTCCAAACCATTCCTCTCCATTTATGTAATTGAGGTTGTGTTCATTTAGTTTTATCACGAGTTCACCGTTTGAGTTGATGTATGCATACGGTTGCATGGGTTTCAGGTCTATGAGTTCGAGATCATCCGGAACTACGTTTACATGAACATCTCTGCTGGCCTCAAAATAAGCGAAGTTTGCACTGCTGGCTCCAACCGCTATTACTATTCCTGCAATTAACATGAATATTCCTAGTATCTTCTTCATCATGGTGCACCTCCTGGGCAGTTAAAATCTTCTTCGGGCCATGCATAGA
>QMUB01000026.1 GCA_003663695.1 Thermococci archaeon
AACTATCCACGTTGCTGAAACGAAGAGAGAGGTTGATGGGATAAGGAGGGAGTATGGTAAAAGTCCCGTTGAACTTCTCGATGAGATAGGATTTTTGAGGGATGATGTGATAATAGCCCACGGGGTATGGCTTAATGATAAGGACATCATGCTCCTCGCTGAGAGGGGTGTGAGTGTCGTTCACAATCCCGCAAGCAATATGAAGCTTGGAAGTGGCGTAATGCCATTAAAAGAGCTTCTGAACAGGGGTGTTAATGTATGCTTGGGAACGGATGGGGACGCGAGCAACAACAACCTGGATATGCTGGAGGAGATGAAACTCGCCGCACTGCTTCACAAGGCACACACACTGGAACCAACCGTTGCAGATGCCAGAACCGTTTTTAAGATGGCAACTCTAAATGGTGCAAAAGCACTAAAGCTGAACGCCGGAGTGATAAGGGAAGGGAACTTGGCAGATCTGGTTATTATAGATTTTAACAAACCTCATCTAAGACCTGCAAATAACGTCATAAGCCATCTCGTTTATTCGGCAAACGGGAACGACGTTGAGACCACCATAGTTAACGGTGAGATTCTAATGCTCGACGGGGAAGTTTTAACCCTTGAGGAAGAAAAAGTTATGGAGGAAGCGCAGAAAGTAGCGGATAAATTGCGTGAGGGGAGTTAAGATGAGGTTTGAGGTTGCTAAAGGGGATATAACAAAGTTTCAAGCCGAGGCAATAGTTAATGCAGCAAACAAATACCTTGAGCACGGCGGAGGAGTTGCTTATGCCATAGCAAAAGCTGCCGCTGGGAATGTTCGGGAGTATATAAGAATAAGCAAAGAGGCTATGAAAGAGCAGCTAGGAAAAAGCTCCATCGAGCACGGCGAGGTTGTTGTTACGCCCGCTTTAAACATGGAGCGCTTTGGAATAAAATATGTTATCCACACGGTCGGACCCTACTGCGGTGGCGTCTGGGACGATGATAAGAAAGAAAAGCTCAGAAAGGCAATTCTCGGCGCGCTGAGAAAGGCCGATGAGCTCGGCATCAAAACGGTAGCATTTCCAGCCATAAGCGCCGGCATCTATGGATGCCCGTTTGAGGAAGTTGTTAGGACGTTCAAAGAAACCGTTGAGGAATTTTCACGGGGAGCCCGGAGTGTGGAGAGGGTTTATTTGGTGCTTTACTCGAAGAAGGATTACGAAAGGGCTTTAAGGCTTCTTTAAAATGGTGATTCAATGAAAAAGGACAGAAAACTCAAAAAGAACTGCTCTTCCGAAAGCCTCAGCTGGCTTCCACTTCTTTTAGTGTTCAGACTTGCCTTTCGTTCTTTAATTTTCCTGGATTTGGATTTAGCTCCAGTTTTCTTCTTAAACATCCCGCTATTTCTCAAAATGTCAAATGGCTTTGTGCTGGTCTATCTCATCGGAATGCTTATTGCTGAGATCTATTTGATTTCAAGCATTAGAAAAGGAAGCTCTCCGTTAAAATTGCTGCTCGTGTATTTTATCCTAGCCGTAATTTTTGAATTCCCATGTGTCTCTCTTAAGGGATTATTGAACGGAAATTTTAGCGGCATATTTTTCTTTGTTTTACCCTGCTACCTAAGTGCTTTAGTCGGTCTGGTGATTACTTTAAAGGAGGCTCGGACAAAAAGTCCTTAACCTTCTTTCTCCAAGTTTCCTACGGTGATGCCCATGAAAATTGAAGACGTTTACATTTGGGATATAAACGCTAAGTGGCTCGGCATTTCACCTTTTCAATTGATGGAAAATGCCGGTGCTGGTGTGGCAAGAGCAATAGAAGAAAAGTTTGGAAAAGGACTTAAAGTGGCAATCTTCTGCGGAACCGGCAACAACGGTGGAGATGGCTTTGTTGCAGCTAGGCATCTTAGCTTTGAAAATAATGTTACTCTCTTTTTGGTCGGCGATGAGGTGAAAATCAGGAGCGAAGAGGCAAAGCACAACTGGGAAATTCTCAAGAAGCTCGATTTTGTAAAGATTAAAGTTCTTAAAGACTCAAGTCAAATAAAAGCTCTGGGTTTGAAAGGTTTTGATATCATAGTTGATGCTTTACTCGGCGCGGGGACTAAGGGAGAGCCGAGAGAGCCAATAAGGAGCGCTGTTGAGAAAATCAATGAATATTCTGGAAAAGCTAAGATAGTTAGCGTTGATCTACCGAGCGGTTATCCTTCGAGTGTTAGAGTAAATTGCGACTTTGCGGTAACTTTCCAATGGGACAAAGAGGAATACGAAGGTTTTGAAAGGATAATAGCTAAGATTGGCTATCCGAAGGAGCTCTACCATTTAGTTGGTCCTGGAGATGCAAAGTTTGCGTTAAGGAAAAAAGGAGAGCATAAAGGTCAAAATGGCAAAGTTTTGATAATCGGAGGAAGCGAGAACTACTTTGGAGCACCTTATTTAGCTTCAAAAGCTGCTTCCTATTTAGTTGATCTCGTTTATCTAGCAATGCCTGAAGAAAGTGCGGGGAGAATAAACGACCCAGACTTAATCTTGAGACCCGTTAAGGGCAAGAACTTCTCAAAAGAGCACCTGGAGGAAGTCTTGGCTTTAGCAGAAAAGGCTGATGCCGTAGCAATTGGAATGGGAATTGGATTGAGTGAGGAGACCAAAGAATTTGTAAGAGAATTCGTTAAGCACTGCAAGAAGCCAATGGTCATTGATGCTGACGCTCTCAAGGTCATAGCTGAGGACCTGAGCGTTTTAAAGGGTAAACCTTTTGTTTTAACTCCACATGCTGGGGAATTCAAGATTCTCTTTGGTGAAAAGCCTGAGGGGAGCTTAGAGAAGAAAGCAAAGCTCGTCACCGAGAAGGCGAGAGAAATTAACGGCACAATCTTGCTCAAAGGAGCTTATGATATAATAAGCGATGGGAAGACTTGGAAGTACAATAAAACGGGCAACAGGGGGATGACGACGGGCGGAACGGGAGACGTTTTAGCTGGCATTATTGGGGCCTTGCTTGCTCTGGGAAACGATCCGTTTAGGGCGGCTTCAGTCGGAGCTTTCCTTAATGGATTAGCGGGAGATATGGTGAAGGAAGAGATGGGAGAGAATTTCACTGCGCTGGAGGTTGCGAAAAAAGTTCCACTAGCAGTTAAGTGGGTGATGGAGTTCTAAATTTCATTTTTCCCGTTTTTCTTCTGGTACAAACTCGATAGAGCATGCAGGGGATGTTAGGTTCAATCACATGTCATCCAGCTTCAAAAGCTCCCTTAATTTTTTTGCCTCTTCCTGCAGCTTGGGGGAGTTTATTAAAACGAGGAGATTCATGAGGTGTATAAACTCAACTGGGTTTATATCGATGCCTTCCAGCCGTTTAATGAGATCCCTTGAAAGGGCTTCAAAATTACTTAGGAAGGTCTTTATAATCTCTACAAACATGTCTTTGTCTTCAATTTCAAATCCCGCGCTTGTAAATAGGTTATAGAGAGTCTCCGCCTCCTGAAAGTGTATAACGTCCATGATTGGAGTCACCAGATCTCCTTCCCGGGAAGGGGCTATGAGGAATATCCTAGCAGTCCTTCGATAGAGCTTTTCATTCCCTTCCTTTCTCACTGCCTTTATGAATCCCGCACTTTCCAGAAGATTTAGGTGCCGGTATATTGTTGAGACATCCTTTTTTAGCATAATACTGAGCTCGGAGGCTGCCATCGGGCGTTCCCTGAGCAAATTAACTATCTCAAGCCTAGTTCTATCCGCAAGTAACTTGATCTTTTCCGGATCAGTAATAATAAGAACTTCCTTCATATCCATCTACTCTCAATATTCCTCAAGTCTATCTTGAGGCGTCTCACTCTCTTCTATAATCCTCTTCCCGGCAGCAACCATGTCTATGCTGTGCACGACCCCCCCGAATTCTTCTATGGTCCTGACAATCTCTTCATAGTCCAGGTTATCTCCAACTATCGTTATCTTGATGTTCTCCGTCTCCTTGTCTATTTCCACGAGGGTTATGTTAACCCCGTCAACCCCCTTAAGCTCGCTCAATCCCAAGGCGAGCTCCGTCACCATGGGCTGATGGGGTTTTAAAACATCCAGTACCAGCAATCTAATCCCTTTCGCCATAATACTCCCTACTCCCAAATCAAATTTTAATTATTTCTCTCAAGTATCCCACCGAGCTTTTTAAGAAGCTCGAGTGTTTCCTCATCCCTTCCAAGCTCAGCTATTGAGAGCCAGTCTATAGCATGGATTATGTCCTCGTTGGAGAAGTCCTTTAAAGCCTCCTCCTTCTCCTCAATCATCTTAGAAATACGTGTTTTACTCTCATGCTCCTTCTCCAGAATCCTGTCCATTATATCCAGGAGCTCATCCTCATTGAACTCAAAGCCAAGCGCTTTGAAAATCTCCAGCTTTGTCCTGAGCCTTGCCCTTGCCATATAGCGCAGTTCCTCATCACCGAGGTAGAGGTTTATGTAAAAGGCATCTGCGGTTCTACCGTAGTACTTCTCCACAAGGTTCCCCTTCATCTCCGTCCTCTTAACCTCAACGAGTCCTGCCTCTTTCAGCTTCTCAACATGATGGTAGATGGTCTGGGGCGTCTTCTTCAATATCTCAGAGAGCTGGGAGATCGTCATCTCCCTATCCCTCAAAAGCCTTAAAATCTGTCTCCTGGTATCTTCAAGCATCAGCTTAATTACCTTCGGGTCTGTAATGACCTTAACCTTCCTCTTCATATCGACCACCCAATTTTAACGCTCTAATTAGAATTTTAACGTTATGCAATATAACCTTTTCCATTTCAGAAGGCGGCTTCTTCTCCCTCTGCCGCTTCTTCGATGACTTCCGCAAAGTTCTCCTCACCAACAAACGTGAAGCCACACGTATCGCATTTTAGAGAATAGCCTTCTCTTCTCAGAGGTGAGAAACAAACCGGACAGCGGTATTCTTTCTCATTGAGTTCATCAAAAAGCTCATCCAGCATGACGAGGAGCTTCAAGTCACTCTCCCAATCCTCATGCACCATTCCCCAGTAGGGAACGCTCATGGGATAATCATCCTCTAGGATGAGGGGATTTATTCCAAGGCTCTTAATGCCGCGAGGAAGCTTTTGGGCAGGCTCAATTGAGACGACAAACTGGTTGTAAAACTCCAGATATTGAGCTCTAACCGTCATAGCTGAGGAGATCCTCCTCTTCAGTGGGTATATTTGGAGAAAGAGGGAATCATGAAATGGATCATGGGAAACTGTTATACCCACATTCCTGTTGGCGAAGAATTGAGTAAGCTCTTCCCCTCTCTCCTCACCCATGAATTTAAAGTTGAGCTTTTTAAGAGAGCGGGAGAAGAATATGGGCTTTGGGAGCACTCCTTCATTAACCAGATGCTCACCTATCCAGCCAGCCAGAGCCATCGAGTAACCCACAAATGTCTGCTTGTAAATGCGAAGATAGGCTATGCTGGGCACTAATTTCATCGTCCTCAAGTTATATGTGCATTTTTGGTTTATACCTTTTTCCCTCTCATTCTCTCCTGCAGGGTGTACAGCTGGGCGACTTTGTCCAGAGTATCGGCTTCCTCGGGACTTTTATCCTCCCTGAGGGACACGTAGCGCGGGAATCTCAAAGCAAAGCCGCTCTCGTACTTCGGGCTCTTCTGTATTTCCTGATATGCAATCTCCACGACAATCTTGGGCTCTATTTTAACCTCCTTACCGTGCTCCTCCATCACGAGAGGCTTCAGCATCTCCGTAAATTTCACAAGGTCCTCATCCGTAAAGCCGCTTCCAACTTTGCCCACGGGTACAAAGTCACCGCGCTCAGCATCATACGCCCCCAAGAGGTACGAGGCGAATACATGGGCCCTCCTTCCCTCACCCCACTCTGCTCCGATGATGACCAAGTCGAGATTCTCCATGGTGGGCTTTATCTTAAGCCATTTCTTTCCCCTGTTACCGGGTTCATAAATGGAGTCCAAACGCTTCGCCATGAGCCCTTCATGTCCCATCTCAAGGGCTTCCCTGTAAAAGCGCTCGGCTTCCTCTTCATTCCCTGTGACAAGCTTGAGCGCCAGCTTTATGCCCTCTCCTTCCTCAACGACGCTTTCGAGTATTCTTCTTCTATCACTGAGCGTCTTCTCAATCATGCTCTCCCCGTTCACATAGAGGATGTCAAAGAAATTCAGCTCAAGGGGAATACGCTCTATCATCTCGTCTATGTTGTATTTGCGTCTGAAACGCCTTAAAACAAACTGGAAAGGCCTCGGTCTTCCATTCTCACCGACTGCCACGAGCTCACCTTCAACTATAACTTTCTCGGGCTTTAGATGGGCTCTAACCTGATCCACGACGTCGGGTATTGACCTGGTAACGTTCTCAAGCCTTCTTGAATATATTATAACCCTGTCCCCATCCTTATGAACCTGAACCCTCGCCCCATCGTATTTGATCTCGAACTCTGCCTCTCCTCCCATTTCCCTGAGGGCGTCTTTAACTCCCGCCGCCTGCTGGGCGAGCATTGGGCGGATGGGCTTTCCTACCTGCATCTCAACCCTTGAAAGGCCTTCATTTCCCTCAAGCTTGGCAATCCTAGCTACATGGCCAAAGTCGCTCGTGAGCATGAATGCCCTCTCCACAAGGGGGACATCCACCCTGAAAGCCTCTCCAAGAGCATCCCTTAAGAGACCCTCGGCGACCCCGGTTCTCATTGTTCCCAGAATGGTCCTAGCCAGATACTTCCCCTCCTCCGGCTTTGCATCCATAAAAAGATTTGCCAGGAGTTTGAGCTTCCTGTCCTGGCTTCTCTCTCCCTGAGTCTCCGCAACCTTAACGAGGGTCGAATAAACGCGTTCTATCTTAAGGGGCTGTGAGAAGAAGCTTCTCTGCTTCTTTCTCTTTAAAGCAAGGGCTATGCTTTCTCCAAGATCCCCTGTATCCTTAATTGAATTCTCAATTTCCCTGGCATCTATACCCGTGCTCATGGAAACTGCCCTTATGAGAAGCTTCTCACCCACTCCGAGCTCACGCTCATCCCAGTCCGGAAAGACCTTGCCCAGAATGAGGTATGGAATTATCTCAAGGAGATCTGGATCCTCAACTTTTCTTAGAAATTCCGCAACAAGCCTCGTTTTAAGAGTCTTTAAAGTTGTCTTCTCCAGACGGCTGTAGAGTTCAGCAAGTTCGGCATATAACATCTCTCACCACCAGCATATTTAGAGCAGAAGAGGATAAAAGGTTAACCAACCATGTGTCCAAGATTGCTTGGTGTTTACTACATGGCTTCAGACGCTCAAACAATGCAAAACTTCAAACAAACATGTACCTCATAGATAACTCTTAGACACACTCCCAAACCATCTTCCAACTTCGGGTTTTCCCTTCCAAACTTCACAGATCTCGTAGCGTTCTATTGAAAGCTCGTCCAGAGTCTCCTGAGCCTTTGGAATCTCATTCCCCCTTAAAAAGGCGAACAGACTTTTTCCAAGCATCACCATTGAGCTCGGGAGCTTTAGGACCTTATCAAGTTCCCTTGCAATCTCCAAAAGCTCTCCCTCAAAGAGCCCGGTATTCTCAGCAAATTCTCTCGATAGCCGCATCATATTCTCCACATTGGGAGCCATGAGGAGTTTCTCAAGAGCTTTCATACCTTCTCTCTCAATCAACTTAATCATATCACCCTCGAGAACCTCCCTCGTGGAGAGCCTTCCTAACGGAACCGCCAGAACCTTGTAATCCTCAAAGAAGATGTTGTCAACAACACCGACTCCGGGAGCACCTTCTTTGATCCTTATCTCAACTCCTCCCGTGAGCTGGGCTATAACGTCTCCAAGACCGCCCCTGTTGAGAACCTCATGCTTGTGTGCTATCTGAGCCGCTTGGAGCATTGTCTTATTTTTAAAGGCATACGAAAGTGCCAGGGCGGTCCCAAGTGCACCTCCTCCACTGTTTCCAAACCCATAACCATTTGGAAAATCAAAGTACTCCCAGATCTCAACTTCTCCAGGGAAATCTCTTGGAACTATCTCTTCAGCAACGGAATAGCTTATTACAGCGCTCTTTCTTTTTACAGGTTTGCCGTTAAATGCCACGCGAACCTGCCTTTCAACGCCCTCTTCAATACCCGCAATGATCGTTATTCCCCTATTTAAATTCACCCCTGCTCCAAGGGATCCCGCCAAAAGATAGTTTTCATTAAACCTCGGCACAAAAAAAGCGGTTATGTGGGATGGTACAAATGCTCTCACCAGCATCCTCTCACCTCACCCTGTAACTAAACACGAGAAATTCTCCATCATTTCTGTGTTTTATTTTATGTTTTTGTATCCGCATCTCTCTCTTCTTTATAATGTCCTCCACAATCTTTGCCTCACCATCAGCTTTGATTATTAAATTAAAGGTCTTTTCCGGTATTCCATACTCCCTCCAGTGAGGATTCCCTTCTTTCGTTGCTTCGGCCATTATCCTTAATCTCGGCTTTATTGAAGCATTGGTTATATCCTGGGAGAAGGATATGAGGATATGATCCGTTAGATATCGAAACACTTGTCTAGCATCCTCTCTGATATTATCGGGGATTTCATATTCTCCAGCATGCCTGTCAAATATATTTTGAAACATGGAGGGTATTAATTCCCTCTCCGGAATGGTTTCAAAAAATGCTCCGTCAACGATAGAAACCCTGATTTTGTCCTGATGCTTTTTATGGGTTCTAATCATGTAAAAACACTTGCGTTTGTATATCCTCCACTCTGCATTTTTTGAATTCTCATCCAGAAGTTCAGCTATCTTAATTACCGTTTTCCCTTTCTGACCATTTAACCTTTCAATTTCCTTCAACGTCTTATACTCGGTTGGTATTGTGGAGTTGAATGATGCGATGTTGCCTCCCTGGGCATCCTTTAGCTCCAGTATCTCCCCTCCCACCAGCTGGCCGTTGTTAACTCTAGATTTAAACATGAAATCGGGAAACGCCTGCGAGTTGGTATACAAATTTTTAAGCCCCAATTTCTGTTTTAGTCTTTCATCGGAGGGCTTTAGCTTTTTCCAGACATCGAATCCCAGATCATGCGCTGTTTTTCTACCCTCCACGTAAGCCAAATCCGAAAGGGAGGAGGTGAGAATAATCTTCTCTAATCCATCATATAAGCTGATTTTCCCTGACTCCAGCAGTTCCACAGTCTTCATGAATGTTTCCACTATGCTGGGA